>CAJXHQ010000692.1 GCA_913054485.1 uncultured Paracoccaceae bacterium | reverse complement strand
GTGGCTGCGGGCGGCTCGACGCGCTTGCCGTCCACTTCGATGTTTTCGCTGCCCGTTACCTTGAAGGCGGGTGTGTCCAGGGTCTTGCCGTCGACCTTGATCCGGCCGCCCTCAATCATGCGTTCGACCTCGCGGCGCGAGGCCACGCCGGCGCGCGCCAGAACCTTGGCGATACGGTCGCCTTCGGGCGACGAGGCGGCGGGGGTGTCGGCGGGGGGAGTCGGACGTTTGCTCATGGCATCAGCCCATAGAGGATTTGGCCGCCTTGCGAAAGCACGCATTCCGGGGCAGGTATGTCCCCATGGTATTCCGTTCGCATATGGATCAGGCGCTTGAGGAAGCGCGCGCCGCTGCAGACCGTGGCGAGGTGCCCGTGGGCGCGGTGCTGATTGCGCCGGATGGGGCGGTGGTGGCCGCGGGCGGCAACCGCACGCGGGAAAAATGCGACCCCACGGCCCATGCCGAGATCGAAGTGATCCGCGCTGCCTGCGCGCAAGCCGGGTCCGAGCGGCTGGCGGGTTATGACCTTTACGTGACGCTGGAACCCTGCGCGATGTGTGCGGCGGCCATTGCGGCCGCCCGGATCGGCCGGGTCTATTATGGCGCGGGCGATCCCAAATCCGGCGGCGTGGCGCATGGCGCGCGGGTGTTTGATCATCCGCACATCACACGCCCAGGTTTTTGATGGCATCTCGGGGGAGGCGGCGGAACATCTGCTGAAAGACTTTTTCGCCGCCAAGAGGTGACTGGGTGGCCGCGCCGCTGCCGCCGGAGGATATTCTCGCCGCACTTGATGTCTCAGAACCTGTGTTTGCAGCAGAGACCGGCGCGGCGCTGATCTGGCGCGTCCGCAAAGGCGCCGGGCAGGCGGCGCTGAAGCTTTATAAGACCGGAGACATGGGCAATGAGGCACCGGGCTTCCGTTACCTCGCGGCCCTGAACGGGCAGGGCGCGGCGCGGGTCTTTCATGCGCAAGATGGTGTCGCGCTCACCAGCTGGCTGGATGGTCCGCCTTTGTCAGCGCTGGCAACAGAAGGGCGCGATGCGGAGATGATCGAACGCCTTGCCGAAGTGGCGCACGGCCTGCATCGCTGTCAGGTGCCGGGGAACAATGGCTTCACCCGGCTGAGCACCTTCATGGCGTCGCTGTTTTCTTTCACGCCGCCCGCTGGCTGGGCTGCGGCGCAGCGCCGGGATTTTGCGGCCTGCCAGATGCTGGGGCGTGTCTTGCTGGACAGCCAGACCCTGCCGCAGCCGCTGCATGGCGATCTGCATCCGGGCAATGTCATACAGACCGCCGGGGGGCTTTGCGTCTTTGATGCCAAGGGGCTTTGGGGCGAGCCGGCCTATGAGCTGGCCAATGCCTTCCGCCACCCGCGCGGCCAGCCGGAGCTGATCCTGGACCCGGCTCGTCAGCGTCATGCGGCAGAGGTTTGGGCAGCAGCGCTGGGCTGCACCCCTGCGCGGCTGCTGCAATGGGGTGCGGCCAAGGCGGCGCTCTCTCTGGCCTGGCGCGCTGGGCAGGGGCTGGAGACGGATATGGATTTCCGGCTGGTCCGCGTGCTGCTGGCGCAGGCCGCTTAAACCCGCCCGGCGGCCTCCCGCCCCATCAGGTGCCCCTTGCGGGGCACCTACCGGGTTGGGCCGCGCGCCGCGCCTTGCGGCGCGGCGCGGTTGCGTCCGGCTGGACCCCGGGCGCAGCCCTCTGCAGCAGCTGCCTGTTTTGCAGGCGGGATCTGCAGAGCCGCACTCCGCATCGCCGCCGCGGCCAAGATAGGTATCCTGCGAGAGGTAGAAGGCGCTGAAGGCATCCTCGAAGTCGGGGGCCACGGATTTTCCTGCTAGCCCGGTGGCGAGCAGTGCCTGCTGCCAGGCTTTCAGCTTCGGGCGGCCGCCAAGAAAATCATAATCCGTGTGTTTTTCAATGATGGCCGCCCGGTGCAGCAGGACCAGCCAGGCAATATCCACCCAGCCCGGCCGTTCGCCGTTGAAGAAGGTGCTGCTGCC
>CAJXHQ010000691.1 GCA_913054485.1 uncultured Paracoccaceae bacterium | reverse complement strand
CCGCCGGTCTCGTCCAGCGCCAGCACCAGACCCGGGCTCGCCTCGGTGCCGTGATGGTGGATCGAGCTCATGCAGAAGGAGCGCGCATAGCCATGCAGCGTAGCAACCTCGCTGCGCGCCACCGGGAAGCCCGGATTCCACAGAAGCGATCCGTATCCGAATACTCACATAGTCATTGCTGCTGGCCCTCCTGGTTCGCGGCCCTATAAACAGCAAAACGGGCATAAGAAAAAGAGGCAGATCCATGGCGCGGCTTTTGACGCTTCTGACCGGCGCAGCGGTGCTGTGGCTGCTGTACTGGCTGGCGGCCGGCTGGGGGCTGCGCAGCGGCATAACCGCGTGGTTTGCAGCCCAGGAGGCGCGTGGCTGGCAGGCCGAATTTGCCGATGCCGGCACCGCAGGCTTTCCCGCCCGCCATATCACCCGGCTGGACAACCCGGTGCTCGCGGACCCTGCCACCGGGGCGGCCTGGCGGGCAGACTGGCTGACCGTCAGCAGCCCCGCAATCTGGCCGGGCCGCCAGACGCTCACCTTCCCGGACAGCCCGCAGCGATATTCCTATTTTGACCGGACAGCGGTTCTGACCGCCCAGGAAATGGGCGCGGACCTCACGCTTGCCCCCGGCACCGCCCTGGAGCTGAGCGCGCTCGCGCTGACAGCGGGCCCTTGGGCGCTGAACACACCCGGCCACCAGGCCGCTGCCGCCGACACGCTGATTCTGTCCATGACGCAGACCGATGACGGGTCTGCAAGTTACCGGATTGCCGCGGCAGCGCAGGGGTTTGCCCCCGGTGCGCAACTGCGCCGCCTGGTGGCCGCCTCTGGCCTCCTGCCCGAGACCTTCGAGCGCCTTATGCTGAAGCTTGAGGTCACATTTGACCGGCCCTGGGACCGCCGCGCCCTCGAAAGCCGCCGCCCGCAGCCGCGCGCCTTGTCGGTGGACGAGCTGGATATCCACTGGGGCAGCCTGCGCCTGCGCGCTGCCGGCGACCTGACGGTAGATACAGCTGGTGTACCCACCGGAACCTTGGCGCTGAAAGCCGAAAACTGGCGCAGCCTGCTGACAATGGCCGAACAATCCGGCCGCCTCTCCCGCGATGCCCGGCGCGGTGCCGAGCGTGTGCTGGGGCTGCTGGCCGGCCTGGGCGGCAACCCTGAGGATTTGGAAACTCAGCTCAACATCCGCGACGGATGGGTCGCGCTGGGACCATTGCCGCTGGGTCCGGCCCCAAGCCTCGTCCTGCGCTGAGGCCCTGGCTTGGGGCGCATCAAAGATGCGTTTCAAAGGCGCGGGAGCGCCCGCTTCAACGGCAGTAGGTGCTGCGGCGCTTGGCAGTATCGAGGTGGAAATGGTCGCGGTGGTAGCGGTCGGCTTCCGGGCCAAGCACTGTGCGGAAAGGGCCGCAGGCGGCTTTCCAGGCTTTTTTCAACCGTTTTTGCAGGCTCCAGTCCTGCCAGCCGCTCAGCACGGACACCGTTTCACCGCTGTCCAGGGTGAACCCTGAGATGTCGATCGCCCGCGCGCGGCCGTGTTCAGACAGCTTGGCTCCTGGCTGGCTGTTGCGGGTTCGGCAGCTGTAATGGGCCGCAACACGCAGCGAGAGCACATCGCCCTCCCGTTTGAAGGCAGGCTTCACGCCCTTTTTCACCCATTTGTTCAGCGCCTTGGCGGTGTCGCATTCCATAAGCGCAGGCGTGCTCAGCGCGACGCCGGAGACAGATTTCACCCGGACCGCGTCTTTGCTGCCGCAGCCGTTCAGGTGGCCGGTGACCCGGCCTGCCTCTTCGCCCTGGATATCGAGATCGCCGCAGACCGCGCCTTTGCGGCGCAGGCGGCGTTTGAACAGGGCCTGTTCCACAACCGCGTCAGGCCGCAGAGCCGGGCGCAGGGACTGGCCCGGACCCTGGTCCGGGAGGGCAACAAAGGCCATCCGCAGCGCTGCGTCTTGTGGAGAGGCCGGACGCAATTGCGGGCGCAGCATTTCAGCGCCGAGGCCCGGCGCAGCAGCC
>CAJXHQ010000690.1 GCA_913054485.1 uncultured Paracoccaceae bacterium | reverse complement strand
ACCAGTTCCACGATTACCTGTTCATGCGCGAAAACCCCAAGGGCGTGCATTTTGAGCGCTGGCGTCATGCCAATGGCTGCGGCAAGTGGTTCCACGCCGCCCGCTGCACCACCACGCTGGAGGTCTTCGGGACTTATCCTGCCCAAACCTTCGAGCCGCCGCAGGAGATCCGCGATGCGATCACCGCCAAGCGGCCCGGCTGGACCTGGCGGGAATTCAAATGACCCGCATCGCCGCCACTCAATCAAACACCACCGCCTTTTTCTGTGAAAGGTCCGCACCATGAGCACGCGTCTTGCCACCCAGGGCCGGCTGATCGACCGCAACAAACAGATCGAATTCACCTTCAACGGCAAGCGCATGACCGGCTTTGCCGGCGACACGCTGGCCTCGGCCCTTCTGGCCAACGACCAGATGATGGTCGGCCGCTCGTTCAAATACCACCGCCCGCGCGGGCTGGTGGCCGCAGGCTCCGAAGAGCCGAACGCGCTGGTGGGCCTCGGCTCGGGCGCACGGTTCGAACCGAACCAGCGCGCCACCACAACCGAGCTGTTTACCGGGCTGGAATCGCAGTCGCAAAACCATTGGCCCAGCCTCGAATTCGATGTGCTGGCGATCAACAACAAGCTGGGCCGCTTTCTGACGGCGGGCTTCTACTACAAGATGTTCATGTACCCGCGCGCCGCGTGGAAACATGTGTATGAACCGATCATCCGCGCCTCTGCGGGTCTCGGCAAAGCGCCTGATAAGGAGCTGAAGGACGCCGACACCTACGAGCACTTCTATTTCTTTGCGGATGTCGCAGTCGTTGGCGGCGGTGTGGCGGGTCTGCAGGCGGCCAAGGCGGCTGCTGCCTCCGGCGCCAAGGTTCTGCTGCTGGAGCAGAACGCCCATTGGGGTGGCCGCGCGCCTGTCGACGGCGGCACCATCGACGGTGAGGCGCCTGAGGTCTGGATCGAAAAAACCCGCGCCGAACTGGCTGCGATGGACAATGTCACGCTTCGTGACCGCTGCATGGCCTCCGGGGTCTATGACCACGGCTACTTGCTGGGTTACGAGCGGCTGACCGATCATGCCCCGGCACAGGGCGGCCCGCGCCACCGGCTGTGGCGCATCCGTGCCAAGCAGATCATCACCGCAACCGGTGCCATCGAACGCCCGCTGTCCTTTGCCGGCAATGACGTGCCCGGCGTGATGCTGGCAGGCTCCATGCGCGACTACGTGGTGAACTGGGGCGTGACCCCGGGCAAGCGCGTGGTGATCGCCACCAACAACGACGACGCCTACCGTACCGCACTGGTGCTGCAGGAGGCCGGCTGCGAGGTTGTGCGCATCCTGGATGCCCGCAACAACGGCGGCGGCGTGCTGATGGAAGAAGCCCGCGCCAAAGGCATCCGTATTGAGTGCGGCCGTGCCATTGCCAAGGTCGAAGGCGGCAAGCGGGTCAAGAAGGTCTCGATCTGCGCCCAGTCCGGCACCGGCGGCGCGCAGGAAGCGATCGAGGCTGAAGCGGTTGCCATGTCCGGCGGCTGGTCTCCGGTTGTGCACCTGTGGTCGCATTGCGGCGGCAAGCTCACCTGGGACGAGGCGCAGGCCCATTTCCGCCCCGATGCCACGCGTCCGCCCCTGGGCGAAGACGGCAAGGGCTTTGTCATCGCGGCCGGTTCGGCTGACGGTGAAATGGGTCTGGGAGCGGCGCTGAACAACGCCTCTGCTGCCGGTTCGAAAGCCGCCGAAGCCGCTGGTTTTCCGGCCAGGACCGTGGAGGCACCGAGAGGGGCTGACGCGGAAGAAGAAGCAATGGAAGCCGTCTGGCTGATGCCGGCACAGGCTGACATCGGGCTGCGCATGAAGACCTGGCTGGATTATCAGAACGATGTGAAGGTCTCGGACGTGCAGCTGGCGGCCCGCGAAGGCTATGAAAGTGTCGAACATACCAAGCGTTACACCACGCTGGGCATGGCGACCGATCAGGGCAAGCTGTCCAACATCAACGGTCTGGCGATCCTCGCCGACAGTCTGA
>CAJXHQ010000689.1 GCA_913054485.1 uncultured Paracoccaceae bacterium | reverse complement strand
CTTCATCATCGGTGCGGCGAACTTCGCCGCAAGAAATGCCCCTTCCAGATTGACGCTGACACAGGACCGCCAGTCTGCCAGTGCGACGTCCTCGATCAATGCGGTCGGCCCGGCGATGCCTGCATTGGCGTAGAGCACACCCAGATCGCCCCAGACCTCGGCGATTTCAGCAAAGAGCATTTGCATGCCCGCCTCATCTGTCACATCCACGGCGGTGCCGCGCCAGCCTTCGGGCAGATCCGTAAGGCTGGCCGCATTCACATCTGTCACCCAGACCTGAAAGCCCGCTGCCGCAAAGCCTTCGCCCATGGCGCGGCCAATGCCGGATCCGCCGGCCGTGACCAATACCCGCTTTGCACCGCTCATCTTGGTGCTCCGATCGCGCGGCCAAGACCTTCTGGCGCGTCCAGTGCAGCCTGGGCTTCAGCCAGCCTCACCAGGTTTGCCTCAATATGCGCTGCAGGCGGGGCCGAGCGGCGGGTTTTGAGGTCAACGCGCAGCAGCATGTGTTCACCGGTCGCCAGCAGGCGCTCGCCTGCATACATCTCATGCCAGAGGTGCATCTTCTTGCCGGCGCCCATGATGACGCGCGTCTTCACCTGGATCGCATCGCCCGCGTGCACCTCGTCGATGTGGCGGACGTGGGTTTCGGCGGTGAAATAACTGCCGCCATTGGCGATATAGTCCGCATCGCAGCCGATGATGATCATCAGCCGGTCGGTGGATTGCGCAAAGGCATCCAGATAGCGGCTTTCAGTCATGTGGCCGTTGTAATCGGTCCAGTCCAGCGGCACCACGCGGGTCTGGGTCAGCACCGGCTGGCTGATGTCGGCGATCTCATCCACCGAATTCACCAGACCGGCTGCGCCCTCCAGTGTCTTGTCATGGGCGTTCTGCAGCGCGCCCGTGCCCCAGTCATTCGCGCCCAGCGCCCGCATCATGCCAACCAGGTTGTCGTCGCGGATGCGCTCCATGTCGCGGATCGGGATATGGCCGGACTGCTCATCCGATTGGCCTGCGATCAGGTCGACCAGCTCGTCCGTGAATTCGGGCACATCCATCAGCTTGGTCCAGGGCCAGCTGAGACAGGGGCCGAACTGCGCCATGAAATGCTTCATGCCCGCTTCACCGCCCGCAACCCGGTAGGTGTCAAACAGTCCCATCTGCGCCCAGCGGATGCCAAAGCCATAACGGATGGCGTTGTCGATCTCCTCGGTGGTAGCGATGCCGTCCTTCACCAGCCACAGCGCCTCGCGCCAGACCGCTTCCAGGAACCGGTCGGCCACATGGGCATCGATTTCCTTTTTCAGGTGCAGGGGATACATGCCGACGGAGGAGATGATCTCCTTCGCGCGGTCAATCACGCCCGCCGGGTTGGCCGGGGTGGTGACCAGTTCGATCAGCGGCAGCAGGTAGACCGGGTCGAAGGGGTGGGCCACCACGATCTGGCCGGGGTTTGCGCAGCCGTCCTGCAGTTCGGACGGTTTGAAGCCCGAGGTAGAGGAGCCGATGATGGCATCCGGCGCGCAATGGGCCTGCAGCTCGCCATAGACTTTCTGCTTGATGTCGAGCCGCTCCGGCACGCTCTCTTGGATCCATTCGGCGCCTGCCACGGCCTCGGCCACGGTGGCGTGGAAGGTCAGGCTGCCTTCGGTCGGCAGGGCCACATTGCCAAGCCCCGGCAAGCTGCGGCGGGCGTTGTCCAGCACCTCGCCGATCTTGCGTTCGGCCTCGGGGTCGGGGTCAAAGACCCGCACATCCCAGCCGTTCAGAAGGAAGCGTGCGGCCCAGCCGCCGCCGATTACACCACCGCCAATGATTGCTGCTGTTGTCATGATGAGTTCTCCGCAGAAAAACCGGCCCGTGCGACTGCACGGGCCGCGCCCGACCCTCCCCCCGGGAGGGCGCACTGCGCCCAACCCAGGGTCGGTCGCGGCCCTTTTGTTGCTACTTCGCCACCGGCGCGCGTTTGGTCAGGCCCAGCTGCGCGCGCACCTCTTCCGGTCCCATCAGCTTGCCGCCCATGTTCTCG
>CAJXHQ010000688.1 GCA_913054485.1 uncultured Paracoccaceae bacterium | reverse complement strand
GCTCGATGAGCATCTCCCGGGTTGCCATCCAGCCCGCGGCACGGCGGCGCAAGGGCAGGCCGGAGAGGGCAGCGAGCGGCACCGCAAGCGAAAGCGACAGCGCGATGGGCACCAGCCAGAGCGAGACCACACCTGCCGCGATCCCGGCCCAGAGCGCGGCTCCGCTCACAGTTTCCACCGCATGGGCCGGGATCAGCGTGCGCCACCCGTACTGCCCGCCTGCCCGCGCCTGCGGCGACCAGCCGCGCTGGACCCCGGTCAGGGCGCGGAAGACGGCGATCATCTGCTGCACCATCAGCACCGGGGCGTAAAGCACGGCCAGCAGGATCTCGGACAGGGCAGAGAGCGCAAAGCGGCCCGGCCCGCCATAATCGGACAGCCGCGCGCCAGTGAGAGGCAGCGCGGCGATGGCCAGCAGTTTCGGGGCCAGCAGCAGCGCATAGATCAGCAGGATCACCAGCACATGGCGAGGCTCTGACATGTCGGGCCAGGAGGGTATCGTCGGGTTGGCTTCGCTGAAGTAGGTCAGCACCGAGGCTTCCTCGCCGCGGCCCACCAGCGCCCAGATCACCAGCAGGGTGAACCACAAAGGCGCCATCAGGTAGCTGACTGCCCCGTGCAGCAGATGAAACCGCGAGACCGCCCGGAAGCCGCGGGCGCGCAGCAGGCGCAGGTGCTGCAAGTTGCCCTGGCACCAGCGCCGGTCGCGCAGGATGTGATCGGTGAGCGTCGGAGGGGTCTCCTCATAAGAGCCGCGAATGCGGGGCAGGAAACGCACCCGCCAGCCGGCCCGGCGCAGCAATCCTGCCTCGACAAAATCATGGCTCATGATCTCGGCCTCGCGGCCCCGGAAACGGCGCAGCGGCGGCAGGCCCGCGCAGGCCGCAAAAGCACGGGTGCGGATTATGGCGTTATGGCCCCAATAGTTACCCTCGTGCCCGGCCCAGCGGGCAAGACCTTCGGCCAGCGCAAGGCCGTAAGCCCCGCTGGCAAACTGCTGCATCCGGCCGAACAGCGACTGCGCGCCGATGAGCTGCGGCAGGCTCTGGATCAGCCCGGCACGCGGATCGCGCGACAGGGCGTCGGCCAGCCGCCGCACCGCCTTGCCGGTCATCAGGCTGTCGGCGTCCAGCACCAGCATGGCGTCATAGCCGCCGCCCCAGCGGCGCACCCATTCCGCGATATTGCCCGCCTTGCGGCCGGTGTTTTGTGCGCGCCGGCGGTAGTATAGCGGGATATCCTCACCCAGCTGCGCGCGCAGAGCGGCCACGTCGGCGCGCTCCTGATCAGCCAGCGTCCCGTCCCGGGTGTCGGACAGGATGAACATCGCATAGCCATGCCGCCCGCCGTGCCGGTGCAGCTCTTCCAGCATGGAGCGGGCATTGCCAAGGACAAACCATGGGTCCTCATTATAGACCGGCATCAGCAGTGCTGTGCATATGGGCTGCCCCGGGGCTTGCGGGCGCTGGGGCGTCTGCTGCCCGAGCGACCAGATCCCAAGAAGAACGGTGGAGACCGTGAAGCTGATCCAGAAGAAGCTGAAGGCAATAAGCGCCAGCAGCACCATCTCCAGCGCCATGAACCCATCGGCGGCAAACCAGCCCTGCATGATCCAGACCAGTGCGCCGGTGGCGGCCATGGCGGGCGAAAAGGCCAGCAGACGCCACACCGCGACCTGCCGGGGGGCATCGCCGTCTTCAACCGTGCCATCGCGGAACGCGGCAGAGAAGTCCTGCGCGGGCATCTCCAGGCGCTGTTCGGGCGGGATGAGGGATGAGGAGGTCATGGCGTCCACCGGTAGAGCCAGACCTCGGAGGCGGGCGCGCCGTCTTTCCTGAGCTGTGCGCGCAGCTCCACCAGATCGCGGTCCTTGGGATCGAAGGAGAAAGCCAGCCGCATGCCGCCGGTCTCCGGGTTGCTTTGCAGCACGCCCTTGGAGGTCTCAGCATGGGGCGAGGAGATATGCAGCGTCAGCGCCTCCGGGCCGTCGTCGAACAGGGCATGCGGTGCGAAATCGATGGTCATGATCCTT
>CAJXHQ010000687.1 GCA_913054485.1 uncultured Paracoccaceae bacterium | reverse complement strand
AAACGCCTTTGTCGCGCTGGTTCGGTGACAGTGCTGCGGATCAGGCCGCCCGGGACCAGGTGACCGGATGGCTCGCCAATGTGGACCTTGACGGCTACGCTGCTGCCTATGGGGCCTTTGCGCGGGGGGATGCCACCTATGCCGGCGGCTGGCCGCAGGTGGCCTGCCCGATGCTGGCGCTGACCGGGGACGGTGATCTGAACTCCACCCCGGCCATGGCAGAAGAAATGGCCGCAGCGGCGCAGGACGGTCAAGCTGTGGTGATCCGCGGGCACCGCCACATGGTGAATCTCACCGCCCCGGATGACGTGAATACCCATCTGCTGGACTGGCTGGCCCGTCCAGCCCAAGGCAGCAAAGACTGGAAGGAAACCGCATGAACCAGACCGCTCCTTTCGATAAGCGCGAGCTGCGCAATGCCTTTGGCACCTTCATGACCGGCGTCACTGTGGTGACGGCAGCGGATGATGAGGGCAATCCGGTGGGCTTCACCGCCAACTCCTTCACCTCTGTCTCTCTGGAGCCTCCGCTGGTGCTGGTGTGCCTCGCCAATACCTCCAGCAACTACGAGACGCTGACGCGGTCAAAAGGCTTTGCGATCAACGTCTTGGCGGAAGGGCAAAAGGATGTCTCCAACACCTTTGCCCGTCCGGTTGAAGACCGGTTTGCCGCGGTGGCCTGGAAGAAGGGCCCGCATGGATCGCCGGTCTTTGGCGATGTGTCGGCATGGTTCGACTGCTCCATGCACAAGACGGTGGATGCCGGCGACCACGTGATCCTGATCGGCCGGGTCGAAGCCTTCGACACCTCCACCCACCCAGGTCTGGGCTACGCCCGCGGCGCCTATGTCACCGCCGCAGCCGAGGCCGAGGCGCTGGCCAATGGCGCCAATCTGCTGGTTTCCGCCCTGATCGCCCGCGACGGCGATGTGCTGCTGGTCGATGACGGCAACGGCGGGCTGACCCTGCCGGAGGTTAATGTCGGCAAGGAGGGCGCAACGGCCGCCCTGCAAAAACTGATCCAAAGCTGCGGCATCGAGGCCGAGCCGGGCTTTATCTATTCTGTCTACGAGGACGGTGCGCGCGAACACCAGCATATCTCGTTTCTGTGCCAGACTGCGGCGGGTGATCCCGCACGCGGGGCGTTCTGCGATCTTGGTGCCTCCACCCTGATGGACATTGCCGACCCGGCGATGCGGATCATGCTGGAGCGTTACGAGGCAGAGCGTCGGATGGGCAATTTCGGGGTGTATTTCGGCAACCAGAAAAGCGGCACTGTCCGCTCGGTCATGTCAGGGAGTTGAGGGACATGAAATTTTCGCTGTTCGCACATATGGAGCGCATTTCGCCGGATCAGGATCAGGCGCAGCTTTATGCGGAGTTTGTTGAGCTGTGCAAGATCGCCGACAAGGGCGGCATGCATGCGGTTTGGACCGGTGAGCATCACGGGATGAATTTCACCATCGCGCCGAACCCGTTCCTGAACCTGGTGGATATCGCCAATCAGACCGAGAACGTGCGCCTTGGCACTGGCACCGTGATCGCGCCGTTCTGGCACCCGATCCGTCTGGCCGGCGAAGCGGCAATGACCGACATCATCACCAAGGGCCGTCTCGATCTGGGCATCGCCCGCGGAGCTTATTCGTTTGAGTACGAGCGGATGATGCCCGGCATGGACGCTTGGGAAGCGGGCCAGCGCATGCGCGAGCTGGTGCCTGCGGTGCAGGAGCTGTGGAAGGGTGATTATGCACAGGAAGGTGAATTCCACTCCTTCCCGAAGACCACCTCTTCGCCAAAACCCGTGCAGGCAGACGGTCCGCCGATCTGGGTGGCCGCGCGTGATCCCAACAGCCATGAGTTTGCGGTCTCCAATGGCTGCAACGTGCAGGTGACACCGCTGTGGAACGGCGACCCCGAGGTCGAAAGCCTGATGGGCAAGTTCAATGACGCCTGCACCAAATTCCCGGATGCGCCGCGTCCCAAGATCATGCTGCTGATGCACTCTTATGTTGCGGAGGACGAGGCTGATGCCAAA
>CAJXHQ010000686.1 GCA_913054485.1 uncultured Paracoccaceae bacterium | reverse complement strand
GTTCGAGATCGGCGGCGCGACCATGGGTTAAGGGCTGGGGCCGGCAGCCAACGCGGCTTTTGACGGCGGCGGCAAGAAGCGGGCGATTTCCTTCCTTGGCGATGGCGGCTTCTGGCACAACGGGCTGTCGTCTTCGATCGGCAATATGGTTTTCAACAAGTCCGACAGCGTGGCCGTGGTGGTGGACAACTACTATTCTGCGGCAACCGGCGGGCAGGACGTGCTGTCGTCACGCGCGCCGAATGACACCAAGTCGACCAACAACCCGATTGCCAAGGCCGTGGAAGGCGCGGGCGTCAAATGGGTGCGCCAGATCGACCACACCTACTATGTCGGCAAGATGCGCGACACTCTGCGCGAGGCGCTGACCACGGACGTCGAAGGGCCCAAGGTCATCGTCGCCTCGTCCGAGTGCATGCTGAACCGCCAGCGCCGCGAGAAGCCGCAGCGCAGCAAAGCCATCAAAGCGGGCACCCGCGTGGCGGTCCCGCGCTTCGGCGTAGACGAGGATATCTGCACCGGCGATCATGCCTGCATCCGCCTGTCCGGCTGCCCGTCCCTGTCAGTGAAACATCTGGACGATCCGCTGCGCGATGACCCCGTCGCCGCCATCGACCAGTCCTGCGTCGGTTGCGGCAACTGCGGCGAGGTGGCCGATGCGGCGGTGCTCTGCCCCAGTTTTTATCGCGCCGACGTGCTGCATAACCCCACCACGTTTGAGAACTGGTGGTTCCGAACAACGGCCCGGCTGATCAGCTGGCTGCAGAACCGCCGCACCGCGCGGCAGATCAGCTTCGCGGAGCCTGGACAATGAACGCGCCCCTTTCCTCCCGCAAACCGGACGAAAAACTCGGCAGCATCATCAAACTTGCCATCCTCGCCGTCGGGGGCCAGGGCGGAGGCGTGCTGACCAATTGGATTGAAGGGCTGGCACGGGCGCAGAACTATGCCTGCCAAGCCACATCCGTTGCAGGCGTCGCACAGCGTACCGGGGCCACCATTTACTACATAGAGATGGCTCCGGCCGGTGCCCGGCCTCCGGTTTTTTCGCTGGCCCCCTCCCCCGGCGACGTGGACGTCATGATCGCGGCGGAGATGATGGAAGCCGGCCGGGCGATCCAGCGAGGCTTTGTGACCCCGGACCGTACCACGCTGATTGCATCGACACATCGCGCGCTAGCGGTCTCGGAAAAGATGGTGCCGGGCGACGGCATCGCATCCTCGGAGGAGGTGCGCGCCGCCGCGGAAGTGGCCGCGGATCAGCTCATCCTTTTCAACATGGACCAGCTGGCGGTTGAGAACGGATCGGTGATTTCCTCCGCGCTTTTCGGCGCGCTGGCAGGTTCGGGCGCCCTGCCCTTCCCGCGGCAAGCGTTTGAGGATGCAATCCGTGCCGGCGGCAAGGGCGTTGAGGCCTCGCTGCGCGCCTTCGGGGCCGCGTTTGACCGCTCACGCAATCCGGAAGACGATGCCGAGCCCAAAGCGGCGGCCCCTGCTCTGCCCACGGCGCAAGGCCCGGCCAAAGATCTGAGAAAATGGGAGTCGCTGACGGCGCGCGCTGCCGCCCTGCCGGGACCGGTACAAGACATGGCCCTGCGCGGGCTGCAGAAGGTGGTGGATTTTCAGGACCTCGCCTACGGGCAGGAATACCTGGAGCGGGTTGGTGAATTCTCGCGGCTCGACATGATCCAGGAAGATTTTGTGCTGACCCGGGAAGCAGCCAAGCATATCGCCAACGCCATGGCCTATGACGACATCATCCGCGTCGCCGGCCTCAAGACACGCGCGCAGCGGTTTACCCGGATCGAAATGGAGATGAACGCCGGGACCAGCCCGGTGGAGCTGACCGAGTTTTTCCATCCCCGCGCCGAAGAGATTGCTTCGCTCCTGCCGGCCCGCATGGGTGAACGGGTGGAAAACAGCCCCACGTGGATGGCCCGGCTGGACCGCTGGTTCAATCGCGGCCGGCGGCTGCGGACGCGCCGAATCGGCCCGTTCCTGATTCTCTACGCCCTTGCAGGCCTGCGCGGATACCG
>CAJXHQ010000685.1 GCA_913054485.1 uncultured Paracoccaceae bacterium | reverse complement strand
ATCAGCCTCAAGACCCGCGGGTGCTGGGGGTGCAGATCGTTGGCGAGGGCGCGACCGAACTGATCCACATCGGCCAGGCGGTGATGAACCTGCAAGGCACGGTGGATTACTTCGTGCAGAACACCTTCAACTACCCGACCCTGGCCGAGGCCTATAAGACCGCAGGGCTGGACGCTTTCAACCGGATGCCGATCCCGGATGAGTTCAAGGTGAAGAAGACCGCCAAGAAACCCGCCAAGACCCCGGCTAAGGCCGCCGCGGCGGAGAAAAAGGCGGCCGAGTAATGGCGCTCTACATCGATGCAGATGCCTGCCCGGTGAAACAGGAAGCAGAGCGCGTGGCGACCCGCCACCGCCTGCAGATGTATGTGGTGTCCAACGGCGGCCTGCGCCCTTCGCAGAACCCGCTGGTGGAGAATGTGATCGTCTCTGAAGGCGCGGACGTTGCCGACATGTGGATTGCGGACCGCTGCGGGCCGGGCGATGTGGTGGTGACCGGGGATATTCCGCTGGCCGCCAAATGCATCGAGGCCGGCGCCCGCGTGCTGCGCCATAACGGCGAGCGGTTTACAGAAGCCAATATCGGCCAGCAGCTGGCCATGCGCGACCTGATGGCCGATCTGCGCGCCGCCAATCCGCTGGGCGCAGGCGGCGGCGGCAAAGCTTTCTCAAAATCCGACCGGTCGCGGTTTCTTGACGCGCTGGAGCGCGAGATCCGGGCCGCCAAGGCGTAACCGCCGCAGCTTTACTCTGTTTTCTTCGAAGAAAACGGCCCGGTGAATTCCAGTTTTCCGGAAACATGCTGCTGATGCCCGGCGCATCATCAAAGCGCTGCCCTGGCGGCAGAGACCGGCAGGTCAGGCCGGACATTCTGCCGCCTTTTCTCCGGCTCAAAAACCCCATAAAAGGCCGCCTTCGCAATCAGCCCGGTCTTTTCCATGTCCCAGCACCGTTCCGAACTTCTGATGCCTGCAGGCAACCTGCGCAAACTGAAAATGGCGATCCTGTATGGTGCAGACGCCGTTTACCTCGGCACGCCGGACATGTCTTTGCGTACCAAGTCGGAGTTCACGCTGGAGGAGGTGATCGAAGGTGTGGAATTCTGTCACAGCCACGGCCGCCGCGCCTATCTCACGCTGAACCTGTTCTCGCACAACAAGGACATCCCCAAGCTGGATGAGTATATTGATACCGTCCGCAAGGTGAAACCGGACGGTTTGATCATTGCTGACCCCGGTGTCTTCCAATACGTCCGCGAACGCGCGCCCGAAATCCCTCTGCATATCTCTACCCAGTCCAACATCTGTTCGTGGCTGTCAGTGAAATTCTGGCAGGACCAGGGCGCGGATCTCTGCGTGCTGGCCCGGGAGGTCTCCTATCCCGAATTGAAGGAGATTCGCGAAAAATGTCCGGATATCAAGCTCGAAGCCTTTGTGCACGGGGCCATGTGCATGACCTATTCCGGGCGTTGCCTCTTGTCGAACTTCATGTCCGAGCGCGGCGCCAACCAGGGCAATTGCGCAAATTCCTGCCGCTGGAACTACAAGCTGAAGATGCGCCTCAAAGACGGGTCCGTGCAGGAGCTGGAAGTCAACGAAGACAACCGGGACATGTTCGAGTTTCTGCTCGAGGAAGGCTGCCGCCCCGGGGAACTGATGCCCATCGAAGAAGACGCCCGCGGCTCCTACATCCTTAATTCCAAGGACCTCTGCCTGCTGCCCAAGCTGGATGATTTCCTGTCGATCGGCGTCGACAGCCTGAAGGTCGAGGGGCGCGGCAAGTCGGAATACTACTGCGCCATCGTGGCGCGCGCCTACCGCATGGCGATCGACGACTATTACGCCGATCCGGAAAACTGGGACCCCAAGCCCTATATGCTGGAGCTCGAATCGGTGGTGAACCGCGGCTATACCACCGCCTTCCACGACGGGCGGCTGACCAATTTCGCCCATGGCTATCAGAACACCGCACCGCTGGCGACTTGGGAATATGCCGGCGTTGTGACGGAAGTCACCGAAGACGCCTTCCTGGTGCAGGTG
>CAJXHQ010000684.1 GCA_913054485.1 uncultured Paracoccaceae bacterium | reverse complement strand
CAGGGGGGCGGGTGCAAACCCCATGGCGCTGAACTCCCCGTCCAGCCATTTTTCCGCCCCCTGCCGGGCAGGCGCGAGCAGGTGGCCCGGATCTTCCGGCAAGCGGCCGGGATAGAAGGCGGCGGGCTTGCCGCTCTCCAGGAGCAGACCGCGCACGCAGGGCAGTTCAGCCCCGTTGTGGCTGCGCATCTCCTCGGTTGTGGCCCTCAGGGAGGCCAGCGACAGTGCTGCTGTGCCTGCCCCGGCATAGCGCGCGCGGTCCTGTGCCTCGCGCATCATGGCTTCGATGATGGCGGTCATCTGCGGGTGCTGGGAATGGTGCAGATGGTCGGCCTTGGTGGCCGCAAACAGGATCTTCTCGACCCGCCTGCCGCGCAAAAGCCGCGCCAGGAAGGCATTCCGTCCCGGTTTGAAACTGCCGAGGATATCGGCCATGGCGCGGCGCAGGTCTTCCACCGCCTGCGGGCCGGAGTGGATTGCCGAAAGCGCATCCACCAGCACAACCTGCCGGTCGATCCGGGCGAAATGATCGCGGAAAAACGGCTTGGCGACCTTGGTCTTATAGGCCTCGAACCGGCGCTCCATCTCGCGCAGAAGCGTGCCGCGGCGCGCACCCTGCACCGGCGGCAGCGGCGCAAAGGTCAGCGCCGGGCTGCCCGCCAGATCTCCGGGCAGCAGGAAACGGCCGGGGGTGCAGTCGCTGAACCCCTGCTTGCGGGCCGCCTGCAAATAGGCGGTAAAGGCAGCGGCCAGCGCCTGTGCCTGCGGTTCGTCATGCGGCAGCAGCGCATCGGTGCCCTTGGACTGCGCCAGAAACCCCGCAGCGCAATCGCGCCGTGCAATCCGGTGCAGCACATCCGAAGACCACTCGGCATAGGTCTTGTCCATCAGGCCGAGGTCCAGCAGCCATTCGCCGGGGTAGTCGACAATATCCAGATGCAGCGTGCGTGGCCCCTGCAGGCCCGACAGCAGCCCCGAGGGCTGCAGCCGCAGGCTCAGCCGCAGCTCGGAGACCGCACGGGTGCTGTCCGGCCAATGCGGCTCCGGCCCGGTCAGGGCAGCAAGGTGGTTTTCATAGTCAAAGCGCGGCACGGTGTCATCGGGCTGCGGCTGCAGGTAGGCAGCCTGAATGCGCCCTTCACGGGCCGCGGCCAGCTGCACCATGCGGCCCCGGTTCAGCAGGTTGGCAATCAGCGAAGTGATGAACACCGTCTTGCCCGAGCGCGCCAGCCCGGTGACGCCTATGCGCAAGGAGGGTTCGAAAAGCGCTTCGGAAATGCCGTCCTGCACCGCTTCTGCGCGCCGCAACACCCCGTCCGCCATGGAAGAAATCACCAAATCCGCATCCCAACTGCCCGTTCCGCCTCAAGATAGGGGGTGGCGGGAGCTGTTACCACCCCGTGGGGCTTGCCTGACTGCCATAGCCGCGCTACCAGCGCTGCCATGCCCAGAATTGCCCTTAAAATCGAATACAACGGCGCGCCTTTCAACGGCTGGCAGCGCCAGAAGGATCAGCCCTCGGTGCAGGGCGCGATCGAGGATGCGCTGGCAAAGCTGGAACCCGGCCCGCATACGATTGCCGCTGCCGGGCGCACAGATACCGGCGTGCACGGGCTGGGCCAGGTGGCCCATTGCGATCTGCAGAAAGACTGGGACCCCTTCCGCCTGTCCGAAGCGCTGAACTACCACCTGCGGCCGCAGCCCGTCGCCATCCTGGCCGCCGCCCGGGTGGAGGATGACTGGCACGCACGCTTCTCTGCGCTGGAGCGCCAGTACCTGTTCCGCATCCTGATCCGCCGTGCCCCCGCCACCCATGACGCGGGCCAGGTCTGGCGGGTGAACCGCGATCTTGACGTAGATGCCATGCAGGAAGGGGCATCTCACCTGCTTGGGAAGCATGATTTCACCACCTTCCGCTCCACCATCTGCCAGGCCAAAAGCCCGGTGAAAACACTGGATGAGCTGCGGGTCGAGCGCGTGCAGGGCTTCTCCGGCCCGGAAATCCACTTCCACGTCCGCGCCCTCAGCTTCCTGCACAA
>CAJXHQ010000683.1 GCA_913054485.1 uncultured Paracoccaceae bacterium | reverse complement strand
CCACCACCCTTGAGGTACTCGCTGGCCTGCGCGCGGTCTTCAAGAAAGACGGCCGCGTCACTGCCGGCAACGCCTCCGGTATCAACGACGGTGCAGCGGCGCTTGTCTTTGGCACCGAAGATGCTGCGGCCAAGGCGGGTCTCACCCCGAAAGCGCGGGTGCTGGGCTATGCAGTTGCCGGCGTACGGCCCGAGGTCATGGGCATCGGCCCGGTTCCCGCCGTGCAGCGCCTGCTGGAGAAAACCGGCCTCAAAGGATCCGATTTCGATGTCATTGAGTCCAACGAAGCCTTTGCCTCGCAGGCGTTGGCGGTGAACAAGGAACTGGGGCTGGACCCGGCAAAAGTGAACCCCAACGGCGGCGCGATTGCTCTGGGCCACCCGGTGGGCGCAACCGGCGCCATCGTCACCGTGAAGGCGCTCTATGAGCTGGAGCGCACCGGCGGCTCCAAAGGGCTGATCACCATGTGCATCGGCGGCGGTCAGGGCATCGCCATCGCGATCGAACGCATCTGATTCCCCGTTGCGCCCTCTGCGGGCGCTGCATTTCACTCTCCTGAAGCGGGCCGGGCATATGCTTGGCCCGCTTTCTTTTGTAATGAAAACAAGGTGAGGCCAGACCAGGGTGCGAAATTTGCACCCGCCCGTGAAAAATGGCTTGGAAATTTCACCAGGCCGGCGCATCGTGAAAAACGAAGGAAAAATTTCACGACTCGTCAGGTCCGCCCATGAACAGCCACGCCCCGCAAGCCGCCTCTCTTGGCGCTGACATCCGCGCCCTGCGCAAGGCGCGCGGTCTGACGCTGGCCGAAATAGCCGCCACGCTCGAACGCTCGGTCGGCTGGTTCAGCCAGGTGGAGCGCGACCTGTCCGAGCCGTCGATCTCGGATCTGCGCAAGATTGCCGCCGCGCTTGGCGTGCCCATGTCGATGCTGTTTGCCCACCAAAGCGCCCCGGCAGATGAACAGGGCTATGTGGTGCGGGCCGGTGCCCGCCGCCCGATGGGATCAGGCGAGGAAGGCCTGATCGAAGAACTGCTGTCGCCTGATCTGACCGATGATTTCGAGATGGTGCATTCCACCTTCGCACCGCACTCGCAGATGCAGGAACCCGCCGACCGGCCAACCCAGGAGGTGGGCTATATGGTCTCGGGCCGTCTGGATCTGGAAATCGGCGGGCGCAGGTTCACCGTTGGCCCCGGCGACAGTTTCCGCATCAAACATGAACCCTACCAGTGGTCGAACCCCTATGACGCCCCAGCCGTGGCCGTCTGGGTCATCGCCCCGCCGGTGTACTAAGGCGGAGCACTGACATGAGCTTTGAAGCCTGGACCGTCTTTGCCCTGTTCTGGGTGGTGTTTGTCACCACCCCGGGCCCCAATGCGGTGAACTGCATCTCCAACGGTATGTCGCTGGGCTTCCCCAAAGCGATGGTGGGCGTGCTGGCGATCCTGACACAGGCAAGCCTGTTTCTGATCCTGTCTGCCCTTGGTGTGACGGCGCTGATCGCGGCCTCGCCGACCGGATTTTTCATCGCCAAGCTAATCGGCGCAGGCTTTCTGATCTGGATGGGCGTCGGCGGCTGGATCAATGCCACCCGTCCTGCGCCCGCAACCGAGCGCCCGGCGCGGCATGTCTACCTGCACGCGCTGGCCGTTGCCACGATCAACCCCAAGAGCGTCGCGGGCTATCTGGCAGCATTCTCGCAGTTCGTGCAGCCGGGCGTGCCGGTCTGGGAACAGATGGCGGTGATCATGCCCACAGCACTGGTGATCACCACGCTCAGCTACACCACTTTCACCGCGCTGGGGGCCGGGCTGGGCCGGGCTGCCATGAAGGCCGTGTTCAATGTCTGGCTGCGCCGGGTCATGGCGATCTGTTTCATCGTCTACGGCGTGTTGCTGGGCGCCAGCAGCACGCCCCAGCTGGAGGCTTCCCAATGATCAAAGGATCCTGCCTCTGCGGTGACATCCGCTTTGAAACCGCCGCCGCGCCGCAGGGCGCATCGATGTGCCACTGCAGCCAGTGCCGCAAACAGTCGGGCGGCATCTGGGCCTCGG
>CAJXHQ010000682.1 GCA_913054485.1 uncultured Paracoccaceae bacterium | reverse complement strand
GCCGTTGCTCGGGTGATCCGAGCCGCCGGGAGAGCGAGGAGCCAAGTGCGCAGCATCCAAGACCTCAGGGATATCACATCCGCTGATCGCGCATTTCAGACCGTCCCGCGTTGCAATGGCACGACGAAAGCTCTGCTGTTCAGGTCGAGTTTCCCGAAGGGACCATTTCCGAACGCGCTCTTCGGTTTCTGCGGCAATATCATGGCCCGATTTTCGCCGACCATCAGGCTTTTCCAGATGTAGCCTATACTCATAGGTCTGGGCCAGGGTGGGCTGCGGGTCGAGCCCGGGTATTTCCACAGTTGGAGTATTGGCGCACGGTTCTATCCAGTCCTTTATATGCTGACACGTATGGCCGAGGCGCGGGATTGGGGCACGGGACTGCCGTTGAAATCGAGCCTGCTTGGTCGAATGAACAAGCTTGAGGTTCACCAACTATTCCCGCGAGCACGGCTCTATGAGGCCGACTACAGTCGATCGGAGGTCAACGCGCTTGCAAACTTTTGCTTTCTGACAAAAGACACGAACCTGGCGATCAGTGACTGTCGGCCCGAGGACTATTTCCCGGAGATTGAGGCTGCCCACCCTGGGGCGCTTGCCTCTCAATGGCCAGCGCAGCGGGCTTCCGATGCTTCACAGAGGCCGCGGAATTCCGCGCGTATGTCCAGAGTTTGGCTGAACCGATGGTGGTGGCGGAGTAGAGCAGTTTTGATAATAGCGTCGCTCCGAGGGTGGCTGAAACCCTATCGGTAAACATGTGCAATCGGGCGACGATCCATCGAATGGGCGACGTCGCTGCTGGCCGGTGTTATGCTTGGCACGCGGGAGTGGAGAAATAAGCATCGAAACAGTGATCTTGATCATGTGCTTGAGCTCCGGGATTGCCGGAATGGCCTTCGGTGCCATTTATTGGTGGAAATCGCGTCCAAGGCCAGCCACCAACATCAGCGAGATTGTTGAAACCGCGCCATATCACCTGCTGCAGGAGACTGGAGAATGGCAGGCTTCGAAATCCTATTCAGCGTATGCGTGCTGCTCATCACAGCGGTTATTCTCCAATATTTGCGTCACCTGATTGGAACTTCAGGGGCGGCCCAATCGACGACCCTGACCGCGTAAAGAGATTTCTGGAAACCGCGCCCTAACACCTTCTTGAGTGTCACAGCGTCGAAGATCGCAAACCCTGACGGTTTGGTCAGCAACTGGCGAGAGGAGAATGTCTGACAGGCCCCACCCCGCAAAAAAACGGGGGTCTTCCGAGCCTGCCTTGATTATTTTCGATCAGTGTTGCGCGGTCACAGGCAGTGCGAGCCTCGTGCCAACCACCTGCGCGACAGTGGCGGGCGCGCCGAGCGTTTCGGTCTTGGGCGCCGGACAATGTTCGACGGAGCAAGGCAGATAGTAGAGATCCGCTTCGGCTTTGAACGCTTCTGCGCCATCCTGCATCTCGCCGCGGTAAATGGTGACGTTCATGCCTTTTGGTGCGCCCGTTGCGGTATCCGCCAGAAAGGCAAACATTTGAATTTCAAAGCTATTGCCGTCAACTTTGGTGACGCTGGCCGGGCTGTCGGTGAACTTCACGCCACCGGCGCCGAACATCCAGCCGCCCACGATGTCTGCGGCGCCGCCCGCATCCACATTCATGATGTTCTGATAGGCGCCGCCATCGGGCAGCACGCCGGTCACTTCGATAAACCAGGTTCCAACCAATTGGTCGATCACGGGTTTCGCGGTGTCAGCCGCATGGCTGGCGGTCGCAGACATCAGCCCAAGCGCGGTTGCGATGGGTTTGAGGATCGAGAGTTTCATATTGGGTTTCCTTTTCGGGATCAGGCAAAATCGGGCGTGGCCAGGATCTGGCCATGCATGTCGCCGGTCAGGGCGGCGAGATAGCTCTTGGCCGTGTCGGCCGCAGACAGGCCGCCATCGGTGGGCAGGCCGAACAGTTCCATGCTCTCCTTGACGAAGATCGGCGAGACCACGTTCAGCCGCACCGTTTCCACCTCGGAGGCTGCGGCGCGCATGAAAGCCTCGATCGCTGCGTAAGAAGCCGCAATGG
>CAJXHQ010000681.1 GCA_913054485.1 uncultured Paracoccaceae bacterium | reverse complement strand
CCTAAGAAGCGCACATAGATCAGCACGCCCCAGATGATGGTGAAGATCATCACCGTCAGCTTGGCCGTCTCCAGAAGCGCCGATTTGAACTGCTGCCAGCGCATCCCCTCTTTCAGCGCGTAAAGGAACACGATGAAAGCGCCTATGGCGCCGCCCTCGGTGGGCGTGCCCCAGGCCTCATCCCCGAAGGGGTTGTAGACAAAACAGATGATGATCAGCACCACCAGAACGATGGGCAGCGCGGCTGGCAGGGCGGCAAAACGCTCGCGCCAGGTGAAGCCGGTGACCGGCGGGCCGACGTTTTTGAACACCACAGCGATGCCGACGATCAGCAGACCATAGATGACGGCTGAGAAAGCCCCGGGGATGAACCCGGCCAGCAGCAGCTTGCCCACGTCCTGCTCAACAATAATGGCATAGATCACCAGAATGGCCGTGGGCGGGATAACTGAGGCCAGCGTGCCGCCGGCCGCCACCACGCCAGCGGCAAAGCGCTTGTTGTATCCGGCCTCCAGCATTTCGGGGATGGCAATACGGGCAAACACGGCCGAGGTCGCCACGGACGCACCAGACACGGCGGCAAATCCCGCCGTTGCAAAGACAGTGGCCACCGCCAGCCCGCCCGGCAGCCAGGCGATCCAGCGCTTGGCAGCGGTGAAAATCGCCTTGGTCAGCCCCGCATAATAGGCCAGATAGCCAATCAGGATGAAGGTCGGGATCAGGCTCAGCGCCTGACTGGCCACTTTCGAATGCGGCACTTGC
This sequence comes from uncultured Paracoccaceae bacterium, assembly GCA_913054485.1. Classification (GTDB taxonomy): domain Bacteria; phylum Pseudomonadota; class Alphaproteobacteria; order Rhodobacterales; family Rhodobacteraceae; genus FREY01. The sequence goes on along the minus strand of CAJXHQ010000681.1, from coordinate 1,298 downwards.
CCCGCGACCTTCACCGAGACGGTCAGGGCCTTGGTGAAACGCGCAGGATCATATCCGCCCTTGGCCCAGAAAATCCAGATCAGGCCGATCAGCCCGGCCAATCCTGCCGCAAAAGCCACCCGCATGCCGCAGACCACCATAAGCAGCATGCCGCCAGTGACCCAGAGGCCAATTTCAATCGGTTCCATTGTCCCTGCCCCTTATGCGCCGTTGCCGTTGCTGCTGCTCAACTGCTCGGCCTCGGCCGCCGCCTGCGCCGCTGCGTCCATCACCAGCGGCACCGCCGCCGGCGCAGGCAGCCCCAGCAGCAATGCGCGGCCATAGCCCCAGACCTGAAGAACCAGCCGCAGGCACAGCACGCTGAAGGCCACCGGTACCAGCAGTTTTGCGGGCCAGACCGGCAGCCCGATATCGATCGAACTGTCGCGGCTCCACAAGGGCGCGTTGAAATCAATGGAGCGGGTGAAATGCGACCAGCTGCCCCAGACCAGCGCCAGCATCAGCGCCAGGATCAGCAGCACCGACAGCAGCTCAAACAGCCAAAGCGCCCGCCCCCGCAGGCGCGAGATGACGATATCCATGCGGATATGGCCGCCTTCGCGCTGCACATAGGCGATGCCCATCACCGCGATCAGCGGCATGGCCTGTTCGATCCAGTCCACATAGCCCGGCAGCGGCGCATTGGCCGCATTGCGCCCGCCAACCGAGACCACCGCGAGCAGCATCAGCCCGAAAACGGCCAGCCCGCTCATCAGGGCAAAGATACGTTCCAGCCTCAAAAGCTGCCGGTCGAGGCGGCTGACCAGGCTGCCGTCCTCCAAGATTGCCGCTGAGCCGGCCATCGCACCGCCCCCCCTTACGTTCCGGATAGGAAAAGGGCCGGGAGATCCCCCCGGCCCCGGTTAGGCGTCAGGCTCAGTTGCCCGCGCGCACTGTCTCAAGGGTGCTTTGCACCAGGTCATAAAGCTCCTGTGCCGGCAGCCCTTGCGCGCTCATGTCGGCAATCCACTGCTCGCGGATCGGATCAGCCGCAACTTTGCGGAACTCAGCCAGCTGGTCCTCGCTGATCATGACCTTCTCAACGCCCTTCTCAGCCAGCACGCCGTCCCATTTTTCCAGCAGCGCGCCATAGTTGGCGAGGTAATGGGCAATCGCCTCATCCACCGAAGAGTCCAGCGCCTCACGCTCAGCATCCGACAGTAAGTCATAGGCGTCGGTATTGACAACCACCGGGCAATTCACCGTGCCGGGGTTGAGGTTGGCGGTCCACCATTCCGCGCGATTGATGGTGCCGAAGG
>CAJXHQ010000680.1 GCA_913054485.1 uncultured Paracoccaceae bacterium | reverse complement strand
CTCGGTCGGGATCGGCTCGCTGGCCACCGGCGCGCTGCGCGAGCCCGGCAACCTGATCGAGCTGAAGGCGCTTTCGGTCGAGGCGGAGCCGCAGGAGCATGTGTTCCGTGGCAGCGATGTGCTGAAGGTCCATCACGCCTGGGGTCTGAACGGGGTCATCACCGAAGTCACCCTGCGCACCGTGCCCAGCCGGAACTGGATTGCCTGCATGGCCACCTTCGGCGACTACGGCGACTGCTACAAGGCGGGCTATGCTGTTGCCACGGCACCGGCGATTGAACCCAAGATGGCCAGCATTGTGGACCGCCGCATCGTGGAATATTTCCCGCGGCTCAAAGGGCATCTTCGTGAAGGCTGCGATCTTCTGGCCTCTTATGTTCCCGCCGAAAACGTGGATCTTTTCCGCGAGGTTGTGGCTGCCCATGGCGGCGAAACCGAGCTGGCGCTGGACAGCGCGGCGCGCGAGGCTGCCAAAATCCCGCATGTGTTCGAGTTCTGCTACAACCACACGACGCTGCAGGTTCTGAAATCGGACCGCTCTGCCACCTATCAGCAGATCGGCGTGCCGGACCCCGCGGATGCCGAGGCCATCCAGCGCCTGCGCAACGATCTTGGCGATGACGTCTGGACCCATCACGAGTTCTTCCGCCTCGGCGGGGAGGTGACGGCGATTGATCTGCCGATCATCTGGTACTCCGGCCCGGAACGGCTGGAGGCCATCAACAGCACCTACGCGGCGCGTGGGTTCACGGTCTACAACGCCCATACAAACGAAGTGGAGCGGGGCGGGCTGCACAATGCGGACTACACCCACCTGGCCTGGAAGAAGCGGCTCGACCCGAAGGGCCTGCTGAACAGTGCGAAATCGGCGGCGTGGCATCAGGTCAAGCACTTGAGCGCCGAGGAAATCGAAGCAAAAGCAGTTGATTGAGGACGTGACGATGACCGATTTGAAAATCACCCCGCTGACCCCTTCCTTCGGCGCCGAGGTGGCCGGCCTCGCTCTGGCAGACTTCGTGCCCTCGGGCCGTTTTGCCGAGCTGCGCGCCCTGTTCGAAGAACACTCGGTCCTGTTGTTCCGCCAGCAGGACATCAGCGATGCGTCGCATCTGGAGCTGGCGCAGGCCTTCGGCCCGATCGAGGACCGCAAGAAGGATGAGCGCAAACCGGGAGAGCAGTTCACCATCCCCAAGGTAACAAACGAACAGACCGATAGTTCGCTGAAGGAAGACCGGGACCTGCACAAGCTGCACCTGGAATCAAATTTCCTTTGGCACGCCGACAGCACGTTCATGCCCGAGCCGTCGCTCACCAATATCATCACCGCGCGCGTGGTCTCCAGCGAAGGCGGCGCGACCGAGCTGGCCTCCACCCGCGCGGCCTGGGCCGCGATGCCGGAGGCGCTGCGCGCCAGGATCAGGGGTCGGGGCATATGGCACCATTACTCCACGTCGCGCGCGAAGATCTCGCCCGAGCTGGCCAAGCACCCGATGTTCCACAAATGGCCTGCGACCTGTTGGAACGCGACCTGGAAGAACCCGGTCAACGGCCGTGAGGCGCTCTATATCGCGTCGCATGCCTATCAGGTGGACGGCTATGGCGACGCCGAGGGCAAGGCGCTGCTGGAAGAACTGATGGCGTTCTGCACCCAGCCGGAATTCACCTATGCCCACCAGTGGGACGTTGGTGACGTTCTGATCTGGGACCAGCGTGCGGTGCTGCACCGCGGGCGGCCCTGGCCGTATGACCAGCCGCGCACCCTGTCCAGCATCTGCACCACCGCAACGGAAACTGACGGGCTGGCCGCCATGCGCCTGCCCGCATGAGAAGACACCGGCAGGCAACCGGTTCGGGCAGACTGAATAAGAACTGAAACCGAGGGTCCCCCTCACGACCTAACAGAGAGGAAAGAACATGAAATATTTAACACGGACCGGCAAACCGCTGTCCAAGGCGATCACGGATCAGGCCGGCAAGGCCGGGTCCGATCCGGTCAGCCGCCGGGAATTCCTGGCCCTGGCCAGCACTTTCGGCGCCTCGACTGCGGCTGCATATGCCATGCTGGGC
>CAJXHQ010000679.1 GCA_913054485.1 uncultured Paracoccaceae bacterium | reverse complement strand
AGACCGACAAATTCGTAGCCGCCGCCGGGCACCCGCTGGGTCAGCGACAGGCGCAGGGTCTCGACGACCGGATAGGCCAGATACAGGCCCAGGGCGATCAGGGCCGGGGCCAGGAACAGCCAGGGGCGGATCATATTGGCGCGGCGGATATTGCGGGCGATGTGTTCGCCGCGCGCGGGGAACAGCACCTTATCCAGAAAGAGGTTGGAGAAGTAGAAGTATCCGACGCAGCCGCCTACGCCGAAGGCAATCGTCATCAATCCCTGAAGGGCCGGGTGCATGGGGTGGCTCCGCTGTCGGTTGGAAACAGATAGGGCCGCCCGCCTTTAAAGAGAGCGGCCCCGGTGTGCAGGCTGCCGGTTACTTCAGCGCATCCCAGGAGGACTGGATCTCTGCTGCAACCTCGCCTGCGGGCTTGCCGCCTGCGTAATCCACCATGCCGGTCCAGAAGGAGCCCGCGCCCACGCCGCCCGGCATCAGGTCGGAGGCGTCAAAGCGGAAGGTGTCAGCGTTCAGCAGGATCTCACCCATCTTCTTGAGCGTTGCTGAGGCGTAAAGCTCGGTGTTGACGCCTTTGTGCGGGGTCAGGAAGCCCTGCTGCGCCATCCAGACCTCATGCGCGATCGGCGACTTCAGGAATTCCATCAGTGCGCGCGCGCCATCGCTGTCCGAGGTGATCGACCAGACAGTGCCGGCACCCAGAACCGGGTTGCCCAGGCTCTTTTCCGAATAAGACGGGAAATAGAAGAAGTCCGCATCCAGCCCCACTTCGGTGCCTTCCGGGAAGAAGGCCGGGATGAAAGACGCCTGACGGTGCATCATGCACTGCGGCGGGCTGGCAAACAGGCCCTTGGGGCTGTCACGGAAGTCGGTGGAGGCCACCGCCCCTGCCCCGCCGGCCACATGGGCGTCATTGCGGGCGAAATAACCGAACTCCTCGATCGCGCCGATCACCGCCTCATCGGTGAAGGGGATCTCGTTCGACACCCACTGGTCATAGACCGCCGGCGCTTGCGTGCGCAGCATCATATCCTCGACCCAGTCCGTGGCAGGCCAGCCGGTGGCGCCGCCGCTTCCCAGACCGATGCACCAGGGCGTGTTGCCATCTGCTGCCATCTGCTCGGTCAGGGCTTTCAGATCCTCCATCGAGGAGGGGATCTCATAGCCGAAGTCCTCGAAGTTTTCCGGCGAGTACCAGACCAGCGATTTCACATCGACCTTGTAGAACATGCCATACAGGTCTTCGCTGCCGTCCGGGCCCGCAAAGGTGGAAAGATCCACCCAGGAGCTGCCGGCGGCATAATTGTCATTGATCCACGAGGCCATGTCAGCGCCCAGCGGCGCGATCAGCCCGCGGCCCGCCATGTCAGCCACCAGACCGGGCTGCGGGAAGACGGCGACATTGGGGGCAGAACCGGCCTCGGTATCGACCAGGATCTGCTGTTCGAAACTGTCGGACCCGGTGTAGCGCACATCCGCGCCTGTCGCCTCGCCAAAGTAGGCCAGCACGTTTTCAACCAGCTCCTGGTCCGGGCCGAGCCAGGGACCAAACACGGTGACCTGCTCCCCGTCCAGGTTCAGCGCCTTCAGCGCCTCATAGCTCTCCCAGTTGAAACCGCCCTCGCCCACCGGGAACAAAAGCTCGGCCTGTGCGGCGCTTGCCATCAGTGCGGCGGCCGCGGTTGCAGCCATAACCTTGGATTTCATTTTTTCCTCCCCTGCGCGTTTGCCGCGCGTCTTTCCCTTGTCGCTGCGATCTGACTGATCGCCATGTGTTCGTGAGTGGCGCCTCGCCAGTTTGCCAAAGCGCTTTGAATACCTCAACCTGTCGGGATTCGGGGGCTTCTGTCAACGGGTCGTCGCGAAAATTGCCCAATAAAAATAAGAAATGTTAGCGCCACCATGGCTTAGCATTGCGCTTTGACGGCTTCGAAATATGCCGCTATGGTCGCCTCAATTGAAAGCGCTTTGGAGATTCCGGGCATGAACCTCAAGGAACTGGCCGCCAAACTTGGCCTCTCCCAGACCACCGTCAGCCGGGCGCTGAACGGCTACCCCGAGGTGAGC
>CAJXHQ010000678.1 GCA_913054485.1 uncultured Paracoccaceae bacterium | reverse complement strand
CCGTCCCCCGGACGGCTGCCTGACCCTCCTCATTCACTGAATTGTTGTTGTCGACCGCGTTTGCCACTCGGCGGAGGCGTCCAGACCATCTCCGCGTCAAACCAGATCGACAAGGATCCGCGCCGCTTCAAGCTGTCATTGTAAGACGACCAATTCGTGGTCTTATATTTCGTAGGGGCCCAACTGCTCATCCCACCCAACTATCACGCTGGATTCACGGGATGAATCCCTCAAACTGCTTGCGCAACAAAGCCTCATCGACACCTCCGAGACCATCTCGGTAGGTGCCAATATCCTGGCCGCCTTCCGCGAGATTGCCGACCTGCCGGTGAAAACCATCATCCTGACCCATTCGCATCGCGACCACGTTTCGGGGGCCAGCGTCTTTGCTGAGGGCGGCACGCCGGGGATCCTCGCCAGCACCCGGTTTTCAGACGACTCCCTGTGCGTCGCGTCTGATCATCCGCAGCCGGTCGAGGCGATGGCGGTGCGTACAAGGCGCCAGTTCGGAATCGGCTTGTCCTACCCGGATGAAATCATCGGGATCGGTATTGGCCCTGGTGACCGTCCGTTGAAGGGCATGGGTGCCGGGGCGCTGGCCCCGACCCGGCGCATTGGCGACGAGGGGGAACTCTCCGCCACGTGGTGGACGAGACCCTCAACGGTATGGATACAGGCTCCACCGCTGATGAGCTGGCGCACAGTGTGACTCTGCCTGAGAGGCTGGCGCAGAAACCCCATCTGCGCGAGTTTTACGGCCGCGCCGATCACGCTGTGCGCGCCTGTTTCACCGGCACCATGGGCTGGTTCGATGGTAATCCCACCTCGCTGGGCATGCGGGCAGCAGCGGAAGAAGCCCGCCGTTTCATCGATCTGGCCGGCTTTGACCGCGGCGGGGTGCGCAGTGTGCCTGGCTGAACGCAGCGGGGGAGGGGCGGCCCTTGCCGTTTGCTGCGGGCAAGCGGGGGGAGCTTCGAGTGTCGTATTGACATGTTGTATCATGGTATACCATAAGTCGGCAGTCAGGCAATCCGAGGAGTCATTCAATGCCCGCCGAAATCCGCAAGACGCTGCTGCATGTTGAAGAGACCCTGATCGAGGGCGGCAAGGCGGCTGCGCAGCCGCTGAAGATGATTGCCGCTGTGGCCGTGATCAGAAACCCCTGGGCGGGGCAGGGATTTGTCGAGGATCTGAAGCCGGCGATCCACGACTGCGCGCCGGGCCTAGGTGAGCTGCTGACGCAGATGGTGATCGGTGCAGCAGGCGGCGGCGATAAGGTTGAGGGCTACGGCAAATCAGCCATCGTCGGCGTGAACGGTGAAGTGGAGCATGGTTCGGCTCTGATCCACACCTTGCGCTTTGGCAATTTCTACCGCGAAGCGGTGGGCGCCAAGAGCTACCTCTCTTTCACCAATACCCGCGGCCTGGCGGATGCGCCGCTGCATATTCCGTTGATGGACAAGAACGACGGCGGCAGGCGCAGTCACTACCTGACCATCCAGCTGTCGGTCGCGGATGCGCCCGGCCCGGACGAGATCGTCGTGGCGCTGGGCGCCTCCATCGGCGGCCGCCCGCACCACCGCATCGGTGACCGTTATCAGGATCTGAAAGACCTGGGCCATGATCTCGACAACCCTGCATCTGTCTGAGCCCTACGGGCCCGCCGCCTGCCGCATCGATGGCACTGGCGAGGCGTTGCTGCTGATCCACGGGGTGGGCATGCAGTCGGCCGCCTGGGAGCCGCAGATCGCGGCCCTGTCGGATCATTGCAGGGTGATCGCGGTGGACATGCCGGGGCACGGCAGCTCTGCGCCGCTGCCCGGCGCTGCCGAGCTGCCCGATTTTCTCGACTGGCTGGATGCGGTGCTGGATGCGCTGGAACTGGATGCGGTCAATCTTGCAGGCCATTCCATGGGCGGCATGATCTCGGGCGGCTATGCGGTGACGCGCCCCGGCCGGGTGCGCCGGGTGGCGTTGCTGAATGCCGTTCACCGCCGCAGTGCCTCGGCCCGCGCGGCTGTGGTGGCCCGCGCTGATGTGATCCGCGATGGTAAGATGGATCTGGAAACGCCTTT
>CAJXHQ010000677.1 GCA_913054485.1 uncultured Paracoccaceae bacterium | reverse complement strand
GCGGACCCGGGCCGGCGGGCGCGGGCTTTCCGGCGCCGAAACCAGCTCCGGCAGCCAGAGCAGCAGCGGGCGCGGCCGGGCGGACGCCGGCCAGTCCTTTGCGGGGGACGACCAGGCCGCGGCCTGCACCGTCGCGGTTTTCTCCGGGATGTGGCTGTCGGCCGGGTGGCGGCGGGTGATCCGTTCCAGCCCGATGCGCGCGCCAAGCCGGCCGCAGAGGTCATCCAGCGCGGCCCCGTCCAGGCGGCGCGCCTGCGCATCCGCCACTGCCTGGCGGTGGCCTGCCGGGGTCCGGGCGTGCAGCGGTTCGGCCTGCAGCACCTCCAGCCGCAGCATGTCGATGCCATAGCCCGCGTCAATCGCTTCCAGCTTCATCTCCAGAAGCGGCAGGATACGCGCCGGATCGCGGCTGGGCCGGGCCAGGGTCAGCACCGCCGCCTCGGCTGCCTGGTCGGTGCGGTGCGCCTCCAGCCGGAGCGATCGCGCGCCCATGCCGCGGGCCTCCAGCCGGGCGCAGAGCCGCGGCAGCATGCGCTCTGCGCCGGCCAGCAGATCCTCCATCAGGCCGATGGGTTCCGGCAGGGTCAGCCGCACGGCAAAACTGTCCGGCGGGCGGGCGGGGGAGACCGGCTCCGGCGCAGAGCCCATGGCCTGGTCGAGCCGCAGCACCAGGCCGCGGCCGAAGCGGCGCGCCAGGCTGGCGCGCGGCTGGCCCAGCAGATCGGCGATCCGGCGCAACCCGAGGCGGTTCAGCTGCGCCGTCACCTCGGCCTCCAGCCGCAGGGCGGAGACCGGCAGCGGCGAGAGTGCCCCGAAGGTCTGGCCGGGGGCGGCGATGCGGCCGGTGCCGCGGGGCAGCTCCAGCTTCTGCGGCGCTGCACCGCCGCGGGTCCAGTGCCGCCGCTTCACCGCCCGCGACCTTGTGGCGCGGGCCTCCTGATCGATGGCATCACCGGAGCGGTCCGAGGCCGCCTCTGCCCCGGCGTAGCGCGCCAGCGCCCAGGCCGCGCCGAGCGTATCGGCAAGACCCATTTCCACGCTGAGCCCCATGGCGGCACAGTCCCCTTCGATCCGGGCCAGCAGCGCCGCCTCGCCGCCGAAGAGATGCGCGCAGCCCGACAGATCCGCCGCCAGACCCTGCGGCGGCTCCTCCGAGACCCAGGGGCTGAACTGGCCGGCCCAGCGGCGCAGCGCGGTCAGGAAAGACGCCTCGGCCTGGACGTTGCGGGCCCGGGTGCGCAGGGCAGCGCACATCGCATGGGCGTCGCGCAGGGGCTGGCCCACGGATAAACCTTCCCGTTCCGCCGCTGCGGTTAACGCGGAAATAACCTGCATGTTGGATCGTTCTTCCACGACAGCAAGCGGCCCGTCCGCCCCGTCGCGCTCAAGGCGCAGAAGGCGTTCGGCGCCAAGGCGCGGGAACCAGAGCGAAAGGATACGGCGGCGGGTCATGGGCAAGCAGCGATTGGCAGTCAGCCCCGGGAGGGGCAAGATACATGTTCCTATTTTGTTCTCATTTTTTGATTCGGTCAATCGCGGAGCCGGCGGCATGATGCGATATCTGGCCATCACCCTGCTGGCAGCTGTTGCAGCCCTTGCCGGTCCGGCGGGCGCGCAGAAACCCTTCCTCCACAATGAAACCGCCGGGCGGGTTCAGCTCATGCAGTCCAACAAGGACGCGCTGGGACAGCTCACGGCGATGATGGGCGGGCAGGTCCATTTCAACAGATCCCAGGCCCGCGCGGCGCGGCGCAGCCTGATCCGCAACACCCGAAAAGTCGAAAAAGCCTTTCGCAAACAGAAGCTTGAACCGCTTTCGCACGCCCGGCCCGCGATCTGGGCGGACTGGAGCGGTTTCACGGAAATGGCCGATGCCGCCGCCGGGGCTGCCGCCGGGCTGCGGTCAAACACCCTGCCCGGCCTGCGCGAGACGCTGCCGGATCTGATCCGGACCTGCCATGCCTGCCACGAGAGGTTCCGGCAGACCCCGCGTGAATTCACCACCCACTGAGGCCAGGCCTCACACGCCGTAACGGGCCAGGAAAGTCGCCACCACGCCCTGCACGATGCGCTGG
>CAJXHQ010000676.1 GCA_913054485.1 uncultured Paracoccaceae bacterium | reverse complement strand
CCAGCTCATGGGCGATGACACTGGCCATTTCCTCGCCCGAGACCTCGCCGTTCTGAAACTTCCGGTAGAACCCGCGGGTGATGAAGATCCGCCCGTCCGGGGCTGCCAGCCCGTTCACCGGGTCGGTTTCATAGATAAAGACAGGGATGCGATGCAGTTCCAGCGCGGCGGCCAGCCGGTCGGTGAAATGCTTCAGGATCGGGTCCGCCAGCTCGGTCGAGCGGGTATCCAGCTCGCGCGCGGTACGCCAGGCGGAAATGCGGTACATCGCAAGGCCGTAGATCAGGGCCAGAAGGATCGGGGTCAGCTTCAGCATGGGGTCAATATGGGGAGCCGGGCAGGGCGGGGCAACCGGAGACTGGCGGTTCAGCGCGTCAGGATCAGCTTTCCGTCACGGATTTCAACGCTGGACCAGCGCTGCAGGTAGCCCATGCCAAGAAGGGATTTGTCCAGATCGCCCTCGTTCACCCAAAGCGGCACGTTACGGTCCTCGATGCCGCCAAGGTTCAGCCTGTCGGCCCTGACCCGCGCGGTGCGCACCTCGCCGTTGGCAGTATAGGCGCGGCCAAGGTAGGCCAGAGTATCCGGATCAAAGCCCGCCTTGCGGGCATCACGCGCGCTCAGCACCACTTCGCTGGCACCGGTGTCGACCATGAAATGGATGGGGGCATCGTTGACCTCAACCGTCAGATAATAGTGCCCGTCCTAGCTGCGCGGCACCTCGACCCGGCCCTGGTCCTGCATGACGCTTTGTTGCGGCCGCACCGTCGTGCGGATGTCCTCCCACAGCCCGTAAGAGGCAATGACGCCGAGGAAGATAAAGGCCCAGATGGCCAGCTGCTGCACGGTTTTACCCAAGGACTGCCGGTTTTGCACAAAAACCCAGGAACCCACCGCAAGCAGCAGCAGCACAAGGTAGATCAGGCGTCCGGGGTCAATGTCGTTCAAGGCGGCATCCTTTCGCGCAATACTTAGGCATTGCGCAGGCTAAGTGCTAGCCTGCTATGCCAAAAGCGCGCAGACCGTCCAGCACGAACTGCACCGACAGCGCCGCCAGAAGCATGCCGAACAGGCGGGTCACCACGGTGATGCCGGTCTTGCCCAGCAGCCGTTCGAACAGGCCGGAAAAAAGGCACATCACCAGCAGCATCAGCAGCACCGCAAAGCAGACCCCCATTACCGACAGGAAACCGCCGATCCCCGGCGCTTGCCCTGCCAGCAGGATGATCGAAGCGATGGAGCCCGGCCCGGCAATCAGCGGGATCGCCAGGGGAAAAACCGAAGGGTCATCGAAATCATCTTCCTCGGTGCGGTCCTCGCGGCGCTTGTTGCGCCGCTCGAACAGCATGTCCAGCGCAGTGAGGAACAAGAGGATGCCGCCCGCGATGCGGAAGGCCGGCATGGAGATGCCGACAAAGCCCAGCACCGCCTCGCCGAAAGCCGCAAAAACGGTCAGCAGGATGGCAGCGGTGATACAGGCGCGGATCGCGATGGAGCGGCGGTGCTGCGGGGTCATACCCTGCGTCAGCGCCAGGAAGACCGGCGTCAGGCCGATCGGATCCATCACAACAAAAAGGGTAACAAACGCAGTAATCAGAAACGCACTGTCGATCATAGGGCTTCGGCTTTCTCCAGTTTCTCCAGCGCCTTCATCCACATGGCTTCGGCGCGCTCCAGCGCCTCCATGACTTCGGAGTGTTTGGCCTGCCAGACACGGGCTTCGTCCTTGTTCTCCGGCTCATAAAGCTCAGGGTCGGCCAGTTTGACGTCCAGCTTGTCCTTCATGCCGGTCAGCTTTTCCACCCGCGCCTCGGATTTGCGCGCCTCCGAGCGCAGGGTCAGGATGGCATCGCGCGACGGGCGTTTGGGCTTGGGCTTCTCCGCGGCCGGTTTCGGCGCGGGTTTGTCACGGGCCAGCAGCAGGTCGCGGTAGGATTGCAGATCGCCCTCGTAAGGCGCCACGCTGCCGTTTGAGACCAGCCACAGCCGGTCGGCCACCAGGCTGAGCAGATGCATGTCGTGGCTGACCAGGATCACCGCACCGGTATAGGCGGTCAGCGCTTCAACCAGCGCTTCGC
>CAJXHQ010000675.1 GCA_913054485.1 uncultured Paracoccaceae bacterium | reverse complement strand
CCGGCTCGACGGGCGTGTCACTGCGGTTGGATTCGAATCCCGCATTGAGACGCTGTTTGCCGGCGCGCGGGGCGTGGTCTGCATGGGCGGCTACAACACTTTCTGCGAGGTGCTGTCCTTCGACAAGCCTGCGGTCATCGTGCCGCGCACCACGCCGCGGCTGGAACAGTGGATCCGCGCCAGCCGCGCCGAAGAACTGGGGCTCACCGCCATGCTGGATGAAAACCGCGACGGGCTGACGCCGGCGGCGATGATCAAGGCGATCCGCGCGCTGGAAGACCAGCCGCCGCCCTCGGCCGCGATCCGCGACGGGCTGCTGGACGGGCTCGATTACGTGACCCGCCGGGTGTCCCAATTCCTGGATCTGCCGCTGCGCGAGGCGGCGGAATGACCACGCCGCGCCCGCCCCTCGCGGTGCTGGTAAAGGGCTGGCCGCGCCTGTCGGAAACCTTCATCGCACAGGAGCTGGTGGCGCTGGAAGCCGCCGGGCATGACTTTGAGATCTGGTCGCTGCGCCACCCGACGGACGTGAAGCGCCATCCGCTGCACGAGCGGCTGAAGGCCAAGGTCTTCTACCTGCCGGAATACCTCTACGAGGAACCCGCACGGGTCTGGGCCGGGCGCGCCGCGGCGCAGACCCTGCCGGGCTACGCCGAGGCCTACCGCGTCTGGCGCAAAGACCTGCGCCGCGACCCCACGCATAACCGCATCCGCCGCTTCGGCCAGGCCTGCGTGCTGGCCGCCGAGATGCCCGGCGCGGTGCTGGGGCTTTATGCTCATTTCCTGCACACGCCTTCATCCGTGGCGCGCTATGCCGCCATCATGCGCGGCCTGCCCTGGAGTTTCGCGGCCCACGCCAAGGACATCTGGACCTCGCCCGAATGGGAGCTGCGCGAGAAGCTTGCGGCAGATACCCATGGCGCGGTGTTCGGGGCAACCTGCACCGCCTTTGGGGCGAAACACCTGCAAGACCTGGCCGATCTGCGCAGCCGGGTCGACCTGATCTATCACGGTCTGGACCTCTCCCGCTTCCCGGCCCCGCCCGCGCGCCAATGGCGCAGGGCTGGTGATCCCTTGCATATGATGTCCGTTGGGCGGCTGGTGGAAAAGAAAGGCTTTGACCGGCTGATCGCCGCTCTGGCGCTGCTGCCCGCGGATCTGGACTGGCACTGGACCCATATTGGCGGCGGCGGCCTGGGCGCGCTGCTGGAAGACATGGCCGCCGACGCCGGGATCGCCCATCGCATCACCTGGCGCGGCGCTTGCGACCAGCCCGAGGTGATCGACGCGATGCGCGCGGCCGACCTCTTTGTGCTGCCCAGCCGTATTGCAAAAGACGGCGACCGCGACGGGCTGCCCAATGTTCTGATGGAGGCGGCTTCGCAGCTCTTGCCGATCCTGTCGACACCGGTCTCCGCGATACCTGAGTTCATCATCAGCGGCACCCACGGGGTGCTATCCGAAGATGCACCTGAAGCGCTGGCCGCCGCCATTCAGCAAATGGCAGGGGAGCCGGAGAATACCGCCGGCATGGCTGAAGCTGCGCTGAAACGGCTGCGCCGCGACTTCACCATGGACCCCGGCATAGCCCGCCTGTCCGCGCGGTTAAACGGGATGCTCAGCCAATGAGCGCCGGCGCGGGGCCGCGCGTGGCCTTCTACGCGCCGATGAAGCCGCCGCACCACCCGGTCCCCTCGGGCGACCGCGAAATGGCCCGCAACCTGATGAAGATCATCGCCGCGGACGGCGCGGATGTCACGCTGGTGTCCGACCTGCGCAGCCGCGACAAAACCGGCGCCGAAGAGGTCCAGGCCGTCCTGCGCAGACAGGCCAGGGAAGAGGCCGCGCACCTGATCCGCGAAATGCCGGATTATGACCTCTGGGTCACCTACCATAACTACTACAAGGCGCCGGATCTGATCGGCCCGGCGGTGGCTCAGGCCCGCGGCATTCCTTATGTGCAGATTGAATCCACCCGCGCGCAGAGCCGCATGTCCGGCCCATGGGCCGGTTTTGCCCAAGCCGCCCATGACGCGGCGGATGCCGCCGAGGTGATTTTCTACCTCACCGAATATGACCG
>CAJXHQ010000674.1 GCA_913054485.1 uncultured Paracoccaceae bacterium | reverse complement strand
AAAACAATTCTCTGGCCGCAATCCTCCTGCCCGCCACCGCAGGGAATACGCAAAACCGGAGGCGCTGCAGCAAAAAGAGATTGGCACAACGGGCCGGCAAGGTCAGCATCACGCCCCGCCCGCCGCGCCACTGCGGCGTTGCGGACATATCCCTATGCGTATGCTGTTCCGCCGGGGTTCTCCCCGCACCCGGATTTTTGAGAGTGAGGCCCGTTAGATGAATATGCCAGAGACAGCCGCCCCGCCGGCCAAGCCACCCGCATCAGCGCCCCTGCTCCGGATGAAAGTGCCGGTATCCGCCAGGTGCCGGAGCAGGCCCGGCGTGCCGATGAAAAGACCCAGGCTGATATCAATGCCGAAACAACGGAAACTGCGCTCCGGCGGCTATACGCCAACCGGATCCTGCGGTTTTTGGAGATCTATGGGCTGGTGGTCGCGACCTTCACCGCGCTCAGCGGCTTCGGCCTCTGGGGTTTCAAAATGCAGTCACAGACCTTGATAACATTGGTCGGAAGCACCGCTGTTGCCGCCATCGGCCTGGCCGGGTTCATTGTCAAAGGCCTGTTCAGCAGGCCTCAGTAGCGGGAAGGGGCGCGGGCGCTGCTCTTATCCGGAGCAGCGCTTTTCCGCGTCTTCCACGGCCGCCGTAAAGCCCAGAAGCGAGAAACTGTCCTTGGTCTGGGTGCCGCGGGCCGAACACGCAGTCAGCACGGCATCCGCGCCGCGTTTCATCGCGGTGATGATCTTGGTATCATCCGCCGAAGTGGCGGGCCAAGCCCATTCACCGTCAGTGAAAAGCTCAAACTCGCTGTCGCCGATCTTCAGGTTGACGGTCGACCCCGGTGCAAAGGGATAGCCGCCGGTAAAAGTCACCTGACCGTTGGGAGCACCCTCGGGGCGGTAGAACACAAACAGCTGGATCTCGCTGCGGCGCACGGCGACCACACGGCCATCGCGGGTGTTCACGGTTTCTTTAGGTGCAGATACGCCCCAGCATTCTTTTGGGTTCTCACCCTGGAAAACGCTCCAGTCGACATTGGCGCCGACGCGGTTATCTGTGGTGGATTGCTGTGCGAAAGCAGCGGTTCCGGCCATCCCCGCCAGTACCAAGCCCGCCGCGATGCGGGCGAATTTCGATGCCATTTGTCCCGTCTCCAGACTGTCTTCGACCTCAAAGCAGCAGAAGCTTTTGCAGCGTTTATTCGCCGTCTGTCCCGTCCGCCTCTGCTTGCTGACGAAAGCACACTAACGTAGTTTGCGCTACGTGTGAAAGGGCGATTGGCAGGAAATCGCCAGTTTTGGAGAGTGATTTGATGACACGACCGGTTCCGATGGCCGAAATCTGGCGGGGTCCGCTTTTGGAAAGCCTGCATCTGGGTCATGCCGTTGTCTGCGGCGAAGACGGCCAGGTGCGCGAATTCTGGGGCGACCCGGATGCGGTGATCTACCCCCGTTCCTCGGCCAAGATGATCCAGGCGCTGCCGCTGATCACCTCCGGGGCGGCGGAGAAGTTCGGCCTCACCTCCGAACAGCTGGCGCTGGCCTGCGCCTCGCACAACGGCGCGGAAATCCATACCTCCCGCGTTTCGGCCTGGCTCGACCAGCTGGAACTGGACGCGGGTGACCTGCGCTGCGGCCCGCAGGAACCGGACGACATCCCGGAGCGCGACCGGCTTATCAAGACAGACAGCAGCCCCTGCCAGATTCACAATAACTGTTCCGGCAAACACGCGGGTTTCCTGACACTGGCGCAGCACATGGGCGCGGGGCCGGAGTACGTGGAGATGGGCCACCCGGTGCAGCAGGCCTGCCTGGCTGCCTTTGAGGAGGTGACGCAGCAGGACAGCCCCGGCTACGGGATCGACGGCTGCTCGGCGCCGAATTTTGCCACCACGGTGCACGGTCTGGCCCGCGCCATGGCCTGGTTTGCCTCTGCAGCGGGCCGATCGGACCGGGCCTCGCAAGCGGCGGCGCAATTGGTTTCGGCGATGACCAAACACCCGGAACTGGTGGCCGGAGAGACCCGCGCCTGCACCAACCTGATGCGCGCCATGGGCGGCCATGTGGCGGTGAAGACCGGC
>CAJXHQ010000673.1 GCA_913054485.1 uncultured Paracoccaceae bacterium | reverse complement strand
TATCATGCTGGATTCACGTAGTGAATCCCATCAACAGGTTTGTGCAACAAAGCCACTAAAAGGAACCAAGTATGCTTCAGGTAACTGCACGGACCAAAGAGGAAGCGGAGATGTGCCCGGTGCGCCAGGTGCTGTCGCAGGTGATGGGCAAGTGGCAGATGCTGATCGTTCTGTCGCTGGAGGACGGGGCGTTGCGCTTCGGGGCGTTGAAGCGGGTGATGGGCGATATCACCCAGCGGGTGCTGATGGAGAACCTGCGCAAGATGGAGCGTGACGGCCATCTCACCTGCACCGTGGATCCCGGCCCGCCAGTGGCGGTCTCTTATGCGCTGACGCCGCTTGGAAGGGAGCCGCTGGTGCATCTGAAAGCGCTGACGCTCTGGGCTGCCGGGCGGCACGCCGCAGTGACGGGCAACCGGAGCAGATATGATGCGCCGTGAGGCGCGCGCTCCCGCCCGGCGATTGCGTATCTGAAGATACGCGCCGCCCGTTGGGCCTGGCGCCGGGCCTGGCGGCCCGGCGCTGCCTCCGGCGGGAGTATTTGGGAAAAGGTGAGGGGGAAAGAAAAGGGCGCCCAGAGGCGCCCGTCTTCTGATCCTATAGGGCCGGTTTACTGGCTGCAGTGGCCGATCAGCTGCTCATACTGGGTGGTCAGCCAGCCGAGCGCCTGTTCCGGGTTACGGTCTTCGATCTGGCCGGTCATGCGCTGGAACACGGCCGCCGAGCGGCTGTCGTCGACCATGGCAAAGCTCTGCCCGGTCATCACCACGTCATAGAGGAAGAAGGCGATTGCCACGAGCAGGATGCCGCGCAGCACGCCGAAGAAAAAGCCGGCCCCCTGGTCCACGCCGCCCAGCATCGAGCGCTGCACCAGCGAGGAGAACAGCGGCGTGAAGAAAGAGACCACGATCAGCGCCAGGGCAAAGACCGCCGCAAAGGCGGCGATGATCGACAATTCACAGCTGTCGGCGATGAATTCGCCCAGCACCGGGATTTCCGCCATCAGCGGCTCCACCTGCGGGGCAAAGAGGAAAGCCAGAACCGCTGCCGCGATCCATCCGGCGATTGCCATGGCTTCGCGCACGAAGCCGCGCGCATAGGCCAGAAGCGCCGATACGACGATGACAAGGGCAACAACCCCGTCGATGATGGTGAAACCTTCCATGTCCCTCGCCTGTAGTCCTGCGTCAGAATTTCTGCGACCTTAGCCGGCCCCGAAGAATTCGCCAACAAATCCCGTAAGATCCGAGGCTTTCCGCAAGGAGAGGCCGGGGATCTGAACGGATTTGCCGCCGCTTGGGGCTATGGCGGAGGAGAAACCAAGTTTTTGGGCTTCTTTCAACCTGTTTTCGCTCTGCGGAGCCGGTCTGAGGGCGCCGGAGAGCGATATTTCTCCGAAAACCACCGTATCGGCGGGCAGGGCGGTGTCCTCGCGGGCGCTGAGCAGGGCGGCGGCGACCGCAAGGTCGGCGGCCGGTTCAGAGATCTTCATGCCGCCGGCCACGTTCAGATAGACATCGAGCCCGGCGAAGGGGATGCCGCAGCGGGCCTCCAGCACGGCAAGGATCATGGCCAGGCGCGAGCTGTCCCAGCCCACCACCGCGCGGCGCGGCTGCGAGTGCGGCGAGGGGGCGACAAGGGCCTGCATTTCGACCAAAACCGGGCGGGTGCCTTCGATGCCGGAGAAGACCACCGAACCAGGGGTCGGCTGGCCGCGTTCCGACAGGAACAGGGCCGAAGGGTTGATCACCTCCGAGAGCCCGGCGCCTGTCATCTCGAAAACGCCGATCTCATCGGCCGGGCCGAAGCGGTTTTTCACCGCGCGCAGAATGCGGAACTGGTGGCCGCGCTCGCCCTCGAAATACAGCACGGTGTCGACCATATGCTCGACCACGCGGGGGCCGGCGATCTGGCCGTCTTTGGTGACATGGCCGACCATGATGATCGAGACGCCATTGCGTTTGGCAAAGGTTGTCAGCTCGTGGGCGGCAGCCCGCACCTGGCTGACGGATCCTGGTACGCTGTCGACATTGTCGGCCCACATGGTCTGGATGGAATCGATAATGGCCAGCTGCGGCTTTT
>CAJXHQ010000672.1 GCA_913054485.1 uncultured Paracoccaceae bacterium | reverse complement strand
CACCCACCCGAAAGCGTGAGCGCAGGCGGCGGATAAATCCGCCTCAGGGTTTGCACCCCGCGCGGTTTTCCGCCATGACGGTCCCATGACACCTCAGTTCCGCGCTCTCGCCGTTCATCTGTTCACCGCTACCGGAGCGGTTTTTGCAATGCTCGCCATGCTCGCCGCCGCAGACAGCAAGTGGGACCTCATGTTCCTCTGGCTGGTGGTTGCCCTGGTCGTCGACGGTATCGACGGGCCGCTGGCGCGCAAATACCACGTCAAGACCTACGCGCCGCAGTATGACGGCGTGCTGCTGGATCTGATCATCGACTATATCACCTATGTCTTCATTCCCGCCTTTGCCCTGTTCAAGTCCGGTCTGATGGACGGCTGGACCGGCTGGGCGGCGATCATTGTGATCACCTTCACCAGCGCGATCTACTACGTGGACACGCGAATGAAGACCAAGGACAACTCCTTTGCCGGCTATCCCGGCGTGTGGAACATGCCGGTTCTGGTGATCTTTGCGCTAGAGCCCGGTCACTGGGTTATTTTTGCCCTGGTTTCAGTGCTGGCGGCGGCCATGTTCCTGCCGCTGAAGTTCATCCACCCGGTACGCACCGTGCGGTGGCGCAAAGTGTCTCTGCCGGTGGCGCTTGTCTGGACAGTCTTTGCCGGCTGGGCCGCTTGGACCAATTTCGACTTCCCCGGCATCGCCCATGCCGGGCTGGCGCTGACCTCGTTGTACCTGCTCTTTGCCGGAATCATCCAGCAGATCATCCCCGAACGCCGCGCGGGCGAGACGGCCAGGGTCTGAGCCGGCATCAGATCAGCAGCCCTGCCGCGCCTTCCAGGCGCAGCAGCGCCACCTTTGTTTCCACCCCGCCCTGGCCGGAAAACCCGCCCAGCCCATTGGCCCCGAGCACTCTGTGGCAGGGAATTATCACCGGGATCGGATTGGCACCGCAGGCATTGCCGACAGGCTGCGCCGCAGACCCGAGCGCGCGGGCAATCTCCCCATAGGTGCGGGTATCCCTGAATGGGATGGCGGACATGGCAGTGCAGACCGCACGCTGAAAGTCATTGCCGGGCGGGTTCAAAGGCAGCTCGAAAGCAGTTCTGGTGCCACCAAAATACTCCTCCAGCTGCCGCAGCGCCTCTGCCAGAAGCGGGCTTTGGCCCTGTGTCTCTGCCTGGCCCCACTGCAGCCGCACAATCGCCCCGTCCGCCTCAGTTACGGTGAGCTCCCCTACCGGGGACGTGATGGAGGCTGACTGCATGACGGTGTCCTGTTTACCTGCCGGTTTCATCAAATACCTCGAAAATGCCCGCCAAATGCAAGGCAGATCACACTCGACAAATCCGCCCGCATTAAGCAGCCGCTCGCAATTCTACCGTAAAAATTTCACATCTCGAACATATTCAAGGAGCGAAAGAGATGTTTTCGATGATCATGGGCTCATTCGACGGGTTCAAAGGCATGCTGTTCGGCTTCGGCCCCATGGCCGCACCATCACCCGTTGAAGATGCCGGGGCTAAACCCCTGGAAGCCGGGGAAAATCAGGAAAATAAGCCCTATGGCTACGACGCCGAGCGCCCAACCCGCGGCACCCGGCTGGTGGAACGCATGGATGGCGACGGCGATGGCGGCCTGTCCTGGAACGAACTGGGCGAAACGCGCCGCGGACGCCGCATTGCAGGAAACTTTGACAAGATCGACAATGACGGCGATGGCAAGCTGAGCGCACAGGAACTCGATTCCTTCCGCCCCTCCCGCGGCACCCGCCTCGTTCAGCGTATGGACGGCGATGGCGATGGCGGCCTGTCCTGGAACGAGCTGGGCGAAACACGCCGCGGACGCCGCATTGCCGCGCAATTCGACCGGATCGACAATGACAGCGACGGCAAGCTGACGGCCATGGAGCTGGATTCATTCCACAAAGCCCGCCGCCACGGCGGCATGCAGCCGCAGCAGGTTGAACCCGCTGAAACCCAGCCCGCTGCAGCAGACCCAGGCGCCGCGGAAGAGGCGGTTCCGGCCGCAGAGGCACAGCAGCCCGCATTGGCCACTCCGGCGGCCCCCTCTGCTGCTCCGGCAGCCGTC
>CAJXHQ010000671.1 GCA_913054485.1 uncultured Paracoccaceae bacterium | reverse complement strand
GCCCCGGTAGGCCCCCACCTGCGAGGGGTTCAGGAAGGCGCCCAGAATGAGGTCGATCCCGTAGTTTGTCAGCATGCCGGCCCCGGAACTGATCCAGAGCGGCATCGCGGTCGGCCAGCCCCGGCGCAGCACAGGCATTTGCAGCGCCAGCCGCGGCAGGCGGCGGACCGCGGTGCAGGTCAGGGCAAACTGAAGGCCGACCGCAGCGTACCGCCCGAAGACCAGCGCCATTGCCCCGTAGCCTTCGCGCAATGCCAGCAGCAGGACCAGGGTGGCCAGTGCCTCGGCGGCGGCATTGATCAGGCTGGAAGTGCGCACGCGGGCGTCGCGCAAGAGGTGCACATCGTTCCAGGCGACCACGGCATCCAGCAGTGGAAGCACGGCAAAGGCTATGCAGATACGCGATGTTAGAGACTGATACTCGACAATGACCGTGCCGGTCAGCAGCAGCACAAGCCCGGCTAGCACGCCAATTGCCAGGGTCACGGTGAAGATCGTGTTCCGGTCCTCGTCTGGCGTCTTGCTGCGCAGCAGTGCCTGGTAGTAGCCGGTGTACATGAAGGAGGCGAAGATCATTGCGCAGGCCCAGGCCAGCGCGTAGGCGCCAAAGTCCGCCAGCCCGAAATGACGCGAGGCCATCATGATCTGAACCAGCGCAAACAGCTGCACCAGAAGCCGCGAGGTAAGGCCGACCGCAAAGGCGGATGTCAGGGCGCTCAGCAGCCCTGCGGCCTTGCCGGAGGCGGAGCGGTGCGATGACGCTGGCCGGTTATGCCGGTGTTTACCCAAAAATGTCACGATGAATACTGGGCCGGCATGACTGTCACCTTACATTTCTAACGGGACGGCCTGTTTGCATCATCTAAAGGATCCACAGTGGTTTGCTGAAAATAAACGAATTGCGCCATGATGTTATTTCCATAAGAGAGTTAACCCCCGATCTGGTCAAGGCGTGGGATGATTTTCAGGACTTGGACAGTGACCTGTGCAGCCCATTCTTCAGTTCGGGCTTTGCCCGCGCCGTGGGGCGGCAGCGCGAGGATCTGCGGGTGGCCGTGCTGCAGGATAGCGGCCGTGTGGCCGGCTTTCTTCCTTTCCACCAGAAGCGCGGCGGCTGCGCAGTGCCGGTTGGCGGGCAGGTCTGCGATTACCAGGGTGTGATCGGCCGGCTGCAGGGCGACGGCGTCAGCGGCCGGGATCTGCTGCGCGGCTGCGGGCTGGCGGCCTATGATTTCAACCACGGGCTGGCCGGTCAGGCGCTGTTGGCCCGGAATGCCTTCAGCACCTCCGACTCCCGCCGCGCCGACCTGCGGGGCGGGCTGGAGGCATGGGAAGCGGATGTCGCCGCACAGTCCAAAGTCCTGCCGCAGCTGCGCCGCAAGCAGCGCAAGATCGAGCGGGAGATCGGCCCGCTGCGGCTTGAAACACGCGATAATTCTGAACGGTCGTGGGATCTCTTTCACCTGTGGAAGGGCCAGCTTCTGCGCCGTCAGGGGGCGGGCGGGTTCGATCTGCCGCCTTGGCTGGCGGGCCTGTTTTCCGATCTTCTCGGCTGCTCCGAGCCGGGGTTTGCTGGTATGTTCTCGACGCTTTATGCAGGCGATCGCCTGGTGGCGGCCCATTTCGGGATGCGCTCGCGCCGGGCCTGGCATTGGTGGTTCCCGGCCTATGATGCCGAACTGTCGAAATATTCGCCGGGGCTGATCCTGCTGATGCACTGCATCGAGGAAGCCCCGCGGATGGGGCTGGAGGAGCTGGATTTCGGCCGCGGCGACCAGCTGTACAAGCGGCAGTTCGGCACGAAAGCGCGGGCCCTGTGCGAAGGTTCTCTGGAGCGGCCCGGGACAGTCTTCGGTGCGATGCGAGCGGCGCGTAAATCGGCGCAGCGGCTTGCAAACCGCAGCCTTCCGGAAAAATCAGCGGATATCCTGCGGCGCGGCGGCGCCAAGGTTCTGCGGGCCGGGCTGCTCTGAGCCGGCCTGGCGGCCGGTTGTCAGCCGCCGCCGACCCATGGACCAGGCATCGCGCGCCAGCCCCGCCAGCCCGCGCGGAGAAAACGGATAGACGCGCAGCGCCTGGATCTCCACCGCCTGGCTGG
>CAJXHQ010000670.1 GCA_913054485.1 uncultured Paracoccaceae bacterium | reverse complement strand
CCAAGGCCGTGGCCGCAGAGCTGGGTTTTGCCCATCTGGACACCGGACTGCTGTACCGCGCGGTTGGGGCCAAGACCCTGACCGGGGCAGAGCCCATTGCGGCGGCACAGGCGCTGCAGCCTGAGGACCTCGACGGCACCGACCTGCGCACGCCCGAAGTGGCGCAGGCCGCGTCGAAGGTGGCTGTTATCCCCGAGGTCCGGGCCGCGCTTCTGGACTTCCAGCGCGCCTTTGCCCGCAGGGCAGGCGGCGCGGTGCTGGACGGGCGCGACATCGGTACGGTGATCTGCCCCGACGCCGAGGTGAAGCTTTTTGTGACCGCCAGCGCAGAGGTGCGCGCCGAGCGCCGCTACCTGGAGCTGGCCGCCAAACGCGAAGATGTCACCCGCGAAGAAGTGCTGGCCGACGTCAAGGCCCGCGACGACCGCGATATGAACCGCGCCGAGGCCCCGATGAAGCCCGCGGCAGATGCCGTGCTGATTGATACCAGCGCCCTCAGCATCGAAGAGGCGCTGGCGGCGGCTCTGAAAGAGATCGGCGCGCGCCGCTAAGCGGCCCGCTCGTCATCCTCGCGCAGGTTATGAGCGTTGGCGGTCATGAAGACCACCAGGTCAAACGGATCCTCCGCCTTCAGGTCCAGCCCGCGCGGGCCAGCCTCCATCAGCTCATGCAGCGTCATCTGGCTGCCGTCGACAAAGCCCATCTGCCAGTCCGGCAGGCGGCGCTCCTGCAAAGGCCCGGTGTCCAGCGTCAGGATATCCTTGTGCCGTGTGTCAGCTGAAACCTTGCGCATGGTCCGGTTCAGCGCGTCGCGGCTGCCTTCAAGGTACTGAATGAAATAATCCCCCTCGCGGTGCAGGAAGCCGGTGACGCCATTACCGGCATTGTTGATCCGGCAGGCCTGCAGGATTGCGTCATGCTCGCGCGGGTCATCCGGGATCAGCGCCATGCTCTGATAGATCACGTATTCCAGCTCCATACCGGGTTCCTCCTCTTGTCTGTGCAGCTGGTTTTTCCGGCCTGAAAGCTTAACGCTTTGTAACCGGCGGGCAGCGCGGATGCGGTTTTGACGGGGTTTTTACGGATCCGCTCCGCTTAGGGTGACGTGACGTCGCCCCGCATTGAACTGAACTGACCGGTTCAGTATCTCCTGCGGGCAACATATTCCCAGGAACGGACAGGCAATGTTTCTCGACAAGCTGAACTGGCGCTACGCCGCCAAGAAGATGGACCCCACTAAACCCGTGGCCGAGGAGACGGTTGAAAAGATCGTCGAGGCGGTGCGCCTGGCCCCCACCTCCAGCGGGCTGCAGCCGTTTGAGCTCTTGGTGATCCGCAACATGGACCTGCGCGCCACCCTGCGCCCCTCGGCCTGGGATCAGGCGCAGCTGACCGATGGCTCGCATCTGCTGGTCTTCGCGGCCTGGGACAACTACTCGGACGCGCGCATCGACGAGGTGGTGGCGCAGCAGATCGAAGGCCGCCCGCCGCTGAAAGAGAAGGTCGAGGCCTATTACGGCATGCTGAAGCAGACCTACCTGCCGCGCGACGCGCAGGTGAACTTCGAACACGCCGCCCGCCAGGCCTATATCGCGCTGGGCTTTGCGATGGCTGCGGCTGCCGAACTGGAGGTCGACTGCACCCCCATGGAGGGGTTCGATCCTGAAAAGTTCGACGAGATCCTCGGCCTGAAGGAAAAGGGCCTGCGCTCGGTGGTGATTCTGCCGCTGGGCCACCGCGAGGCGGGCACCGATTGGCTGCAGCCGCTGCCCAAACTGCGCAAGTCCCGCGCCCGTCTGGTCACCGATCTGGACTGACGCCGCGAAGGGGCAGGGAAGGCCCTGTTTTCCACGGTTTTCCTTGCACCCGGCGGTGATTCCGCATATACGGCGCGCTGTCACAACACGGGCGGCCAACGTCCGGGCGGCATTCTGAGCAGGGCCGGGTTCTTCCCAGGCCCTTTTGTGTTTGTTTGATTCAGAGCCCCCGAACCACGCCCTGCGTGACCAAACCCAAGACCGGCGGAGACAACCGCCCGGCCAGAAAACCGATTTGTAAAGGAAACCTGAGACCTCATGGCTCAAAACGTATCTATGGAGGACTTCG
>CAJXHQ010000669.1 GCA_913054485.1 uncultured Paracoccaceae bacterium | reverse complement strand
CATGCGCAACGTGAATGGCGGCCACACGCTGCGCCACATTCACATGAACGGCGCCTCGCTATTCTTTGTTGCCGTCTACATCCACATCTTCCGCGGCCTCTACTACGGGTCTTACAAGGCCCCGCGCGAGATCACGTGGATCGTCGGCATGCTGATCTACCTGATGATGATGGGCACCGCCTTCATGGGCTACGTTCTGCCCTGGGGTCAGATGTCCTTCTGGGGTGCCACCGTGATCACCGGCCTGTTCGGCGCGATCCCCTTCGTTGGCGAGGCGCTGCAGACCTGGCTGCTGGGCGGGCCTGCCGTTGGCAACGCCACCCTGAACCGCTTCTTCTCGCTGCACTACCTGCTGCCGTTTGTGATTGCCGCCCTGGTGATCGTCCACATCTGGGCGTTCCACACCACCGGCAACAACAACCCGACCGGTGTTGATGTGCGCAAAGGCTCCAAGGAAGAGGCCAAGAAAGACACCCTGCCGTTCTGGCCCTACTTCGTCATCAAGGACTTCCTGGGCCTGGCCATCGTGCTGGTGATCTTCTGGGCCATCGTCGGCTTCATGCCGAACTACCTGGGCCACCCGGATAACTATATCGAAGCCAACCCGCTGGTAACGCCCGCACATATCGTTCCCGAATGGTACTTCCTGCCGTTCTACGCGATCCTGCGCGCCTTCACCTCGGAAGTCTGGGTCGTGCAGTTTGCGTCCTTTGTGACCGGCGGCATCGTCGACGCGAAGTTCTTCGGCGTGCTGGCCATGTTCGGCGCCATCGCCGTGATGGCGCTGGCCCCCTGGCTGGACACATCCCGCGTGCGCTCGGGCGTTTACCGCCCGCAGTTCAAGTGGTGGTTCCTGCTGCTGGTCATCGACTTCTTTGCTCTGATGTGGCTGGGCGCGATGCCTGCGGAAGAACCCTATGCGTCCTTCTCGCTGATCGCTTCTGCCTATTGGTTCGCCTACTTCCTGGTGATCCTGCCGCTTCTGGGTGTGATCGAGAAGCCGCTGGCGCAGCCCGCGACCATCGAAGACGACTTCAACGCGCATTACGGCAAAAAAGCCGGCGCCGACGCCAATCCGGCTGAGTAAGAGAAGGGACCGAACACAATGTTCAAGAAACTTGCAACCGGTGCTGCCCTTGCTCTGGCCCTGATCCCTGGCGCGTCTTTCGCGGCAGGGGGTGCGGGTCACGTGGAGGACTTCCAGTTCTCCTTCGAGGGTCCGTTCGGCAAATACGACCAGAACCAGCTGCAGCGCGGCCTGCAGATCTACACCGAGGTCTGCGCGGCCTGCCACGGCCTGCGCTACATCCCGCTGCGCACCCTGGGCGATGAAGGAGGCCCCGGCCTGCCCGACGACCAGGTCCGCGCCTATGCGGCCGACAACTTCGAGGTCTTCGACGCCGAGCTGGACGACTTCCGCCCGGCAAAGCCGACTGACAACTTCCCGGTCAATGACAACGCCGGCGCACCGGACCTCAGCCTGATGGCCAAGGCCCGCGCTGGTTTCCACGGTCCCTATGGGTCGGGCATCAACCAGCTGTTCAAAGGCATGGGCGGTGCGGAATACATCGCCTCGCTGCTGGACGGCTATACCGGCAAGGAAAAGGAAGAGGCTGGCTCCATCTTCTACGAGAACACCGCCTTCCCGGGCGGCTGGATCTCGATGGCGCCGCCGCTGTCGGACGAACAGGTGGAATTTGCTGACGGCCATGCCAACGACGTGCGCGCCATGTCGCAGGACGTCGCGGCCTTCCTGATGTGGACCGCCGAGCCCAAGATGATGGCGCGTCAGACCACCGGCTTTGTCGGTGTGCTGATCCTGTCGATCCTCTCGGTGCTGCTGTACCTGACCAACAAGCGTCTCTGGGCCCCGCACAAGGGCAAGAAAACCGCCTGAGGTTTTCGCTGAGAGCTGAAAAAATTAAGCCCCCGCGCCACATCGGTGCGGGGGCTTTTCTTTTGCGAGGGTCTTAACCTGTGCCCGAGAGCTGGCGGAAGACACTCAGCCGGTCGGCCACCTGCCAATGGCCGCAGATCCGCGCGCCCTGAAAACGGTAGAGCGTCAGCCCCGACATGGTGATCGCCCGGCCGCTGGCCGGCAGGCCCGGCAGATC
>CAJXHQ010000668.1 GCA_913054485.1 uncultured Paracoccaceae bacterium | reverse complement strand
GGCGATCTGGTGATGCGCATCCTCAAGCTGGTGCCGGACCTGCCGCGCCTGCGCATTTCCTCGATCGATTCGATCGAAGTGGACGAAAACCTGATGCAGGCCATCGCCACCGAGCCGCGCTTGATGCCGCATCTGCACCTCAGCCTGCAGCATGGCGACGACATGATCCTGAAACGCATGAAACGCCGCCACCTGCGTGATGACGCGATCCGCTTCGCCGAAGAAGCGCGGCGCCTGCGCCCGGATATGACCTTTGGCGCCGATATCATCGCAGGCTTCCCGACCGAGACAGACGCGCATTTCGAAAATTCCCTGAAGCTGGTGACGGATTGCGGCCTCACCTGGCTGCACGTCTTCCCCTATTCCAAGCGCGAGGGCACGCCGGCAGCGAAGATTCCGAGCCAGGTGAACGGCAACATCATAAAAGAGCGCGCCGCGCGGCTGCGGGCGGCGGGCGAAGCGCAGGTGCAGAAACACCTCGCGGCGCAGGTTGGCAGAACGCACCGCATCCTGATGGAAAACGCCCACATGGGCCGCACCGAACAGTTCACCGAAGTGACCTTTGCCACGCCGCAGACCGAGGGGCAGATTGTCACCGCTGCAATCACCGGCATCGCCGGGCAGCAGCTGACAGCCTGAGCCTCCCATGGCGCTGGTGATTGTCCTTCACGGAGCCTCCAGCAGCGGGAAATCCACGCTTGCCGCTGCCATCCGGGCAGCAGCAGACCGCCCCTTTCTGCATCTCTCCATTGATCATTTGCGCGACAGCGGCGCCTGGAAGCCGGCGGGTTATCCGGACTGGCACGCCGCGCGGCCTGCTTTCTTCAGCGGCTTTCATCGCGCCGTGGCGGGCTTTGCAGATGCGGGCAATGATCTGATCCTCGAACACATCCTCGACACCCCCGGCTGGCATCAGGAGCTGCAGGGGCTGCTCGCCCTCCATCAGATTCTGTTCATCGGCCTCAACACCCCGCCAGCCGCGCTTGAAGAACGTGAGCATACGCGGGGTGACTGTCCGGCCGGCAGCGCGGCACGGGATGCCGCACAGGTTCACCATGGGCTGAGCTATGACCTGAGCCTGGACGGCACCGCCGCGCCCGAGGCCAATGCGGCCCGCGTCATCGCCCGGCTCTCAAGTCCCCCGGTGCGCTCGCGGTTTTTCGCCTGACCTCGCTCTTCTTCTGTTCAAAAATATCCCGGAGGTGAATTGCCCCGGCACGGGGCAAGAGGAGGCTGGCCTCCTCTCCCTGCTTGCCTGACGGCACAAGCGCTGTTATCCGGGGGGCATGGGGTCCGGCCCCCGCCGTCCGCAGTCCTCAAGGGGCCAGCGTGAAGACCGGAGGACATGACACTCCTTTCCTTTCCGGCATTGTCCGGATGGCAACGCGGGCCCCATCCTCCTGACGCCGCCGGATATTGGCGAAAGGTTTGATCATGCGTGATCCTTCTGACGACATTGCACCCGGCCTCACGGCCGAGGCTGCCAAGGCCCAGGCAAAACGCCTGCGCGCCGAACTTGCGGGCCAGGGCACGGCGCTCAGCCACGGGCAGGCGCTGGAACATGTGGCCCGGCTGCATGGCTGCCGCGACTGGAACACGCTCTGTGCAGCGCTGAACCAGCGGCCCAACCGCATTGTGCTGCGGCCGGGAGACCGGGTGCAGGGGCGCTATCTTGGCCAGCCCTTCACGGGCGAGCTGACCGGGCTGCGGGATCTGGGGGCCAAGGGACGTGCAGAGGTGACCATCCGGTTCGACAGACCGGTGGATGTGGTGCAGTTCGACAGTTTCTCGAACTTCCGGCATCGCATTGCCGCCACCATCGGCCCGGACGGCTGCTCGGCCCGGCGCACCTCGGACGGGCAACCGCAGCTGGTGCTGGAGCGCGCGGGGTGAGCCGCAAGGCACTGCTGGCTGACTTCCTCGAAACGGTCTGGTCGCGGGGCGATGTCTCCCGGCTGGCGCAGTTCTTAGCTGACAGCTACTGGATCGAACATGATCCGGGCGACCCCTGGGAGGGACAGCGGCTGGGCCGGGCGGGGTTCCGTGACCGGGTGCTGACCTCACGCGCAGCCGCACCGGACCAGCGCTTTACCGTGGTGCAGATGGTGGAAGAG
>CAJXHQ010000667.1 GCA_913054485.1 uncultured Paracoccaceae bacterium | reverse complement strand
TGCGCCAGATCAGCACCCAGTTGGGGGCATCCAGATCCTTGCGCTCCAGCTCCAGAAGATTGGCTTCCGGATCAAAAGGCGCGTCGTCGACATAGCGTCCATCGGGCAGGGTGGTCATGCGTCACGCCCCTCGTAGCGGATGCGCGGGTCCAGCATGACCAGCAGCACATCGGAAATCATCGTGCCAATCAGCGTCAGCAGCGCCACAAACATCAGGATAAAGCCGGCCAGGAACTGATCCTGCGATTTCAGCGCCTGCAAGAGCGCCGGGCCGATGGTCTGCAGCCCCAGCACCACCGAGACCAGAACCGAGCCCGATACCATCGAGGGCAAGAGGTTGCCGATATCAGCCACGAAAGGGTTGAAGGCCACGCGCAGCGGATATTTCGCCAGCATCCGCGACGGCGCCATCCCCTTGGCGGTTGCCGTCTCCACGTAAGGCTTGCCCAGCTCGTCCAGCATATTGGCACGCAGGCGCTGCATCATGGCCGACGCGCCGGAGGTGCCGATCACAAAGGTCGGCACGATCAGATGCACGCCGATGGATTTCGCCTTGTCCCAGCTCATCGGGAGGCCTTCGTACATCGGGTCCATCAGGCCTCCGATGGGCAGGTCCAGGTATTTGTGACCGTAGTAGAACAGGATCAGCGCGAGCAGGAAGTTCGGTGTGGCCAGCCCAAGGTAGCCGACAAAGGCCGAGGAGTAATCGACCCAGGTGCGCGACCGCGCGGCGGCGGCAACGCCAAGGGGCAGGGCGACTGCATAGACAAAGATGATCGCCGCCATATTGACCAGAACGGTCAGCCACAGCGTGTCGCCGACGATTTCGGACACCGGGCTGTCGAATTCAAACGACCAGCCGAAATTGCCCTGGATCATGCCGGAAAACCCGTGCGGGCCGGGCATGAAACCCATCCAGATCAGGTATTGCTGATACAGCGGCTTATCGAGAGAATATTCGGTGCGCAGAAACTCGGCCTTGGCAACCCCGGCGGCCTGGCCAGAGGCGCGCAGCTCGGTGATTTGGTTGCTGAGGTAATCGCCCGGCGGCAGGTTAATGATCGCGAAGATCATCACCGAAACCACCAGAAGCGTCATCAGCATGGTGCCGAAGCGGTAGACCGCGTAGCGCAGGACGTCCATCAGCCGTTCCCGCCCTCGAAGTAGAACTCATCCGGGCGGTGGATGCCGAAATGTGCGCCGGGGTCCCAGGCCCAGATGCCTTTTTCCGGCACGTTGCGTAAGGCCTTATTCACCACCACAGGCTGCGGCGCGCCGGCCAGAACGCCGATGGCATAGATCTGGTCGGCGTGGATCTGCAGCATTTCCTGCCACGCGGCAGAGCGTTCCTCATCCGTGGCGGCGCGGTCCCAGACCTGCGACAGTTCCATCAGGCGCTGGGCCTCGGGCAAATCAGGCGCTTCGCCGGACCCGCCGCGGGTCTGGTGGAACTGACCCCATTTCGGCCAGGACAGGAAGGCCTGATCAGTGGGGGCGAGGTAGGCAGGCGAGGTATAGGGCTGCGGCAAGCCATTGTCCCAGCCGAACCAGACCGAGGCCATGGTGGTGCCGGCGAAGACCCGGTTGCGCAGGATGTCACGGTCCAAGGGGCGCATCACCAGTTTCACGCCCACGTCGCGCCAGTCATCGGTGATGATCTGCAGCGCGTTCTCCACCTCCTGGCGCTCGCCTGCGGTCTCGATGATCAGCTCCATCGGGCGGCCGTCGGGCAGCTTGCGGATGCCGTAGCCGTCACGCTCGGTCAGGCCGGCTTCATCCAGCAGGGCATTGGCCATCTCCGGGTCGAATTTGGCCCAGGCGGCCCGGTGTTCGGGGTCAAAGAAGGGGCTCTGTTCCAGCACCGCCATGGCACCGGGCTTGCCCAGCTTGAAGTAAAGCGCCTTGTTGATGGCCTTGCGGTTGATCGCCAGCGACAGGGCGCGGCGCACGCGCACATCGCGCAGGGTGGCCTTCCAGATCTCGTCATTCACATTCAGGTTCGGGTGAATGGCAATCTGCGACGCGGTGCCGGTGCCCCAGAGATAGGTCACGTAATTGCCGCCGTCAGCCTCGCCCTTGCGCAGGATCGGCACATCGCGGAAATCCAAGCCCCGCGCCT
>CAJXHQ010000666.1 GCA_913054485.1 uncultured Paracoccaceae bacterium | reverse complement strand
AACTTGGCCGATCGGCAGCCCGGCCGGGAAGACCTCTCCGTCTCCGGATGTCAGAACCCGGTCGCCGGGGCGCACCATGTCGGCATTCTCAAGAAAGTCGATCAGCGGGGCAGAGGTGTTGTCGCCCTTGATCAGGGCGCTTTGCTGGGAGGGCTGGATTGTTGCCGGCACGGCACTGGCCGCGTCGGTCAGCATCATCACCCGCGCCGAATTGCTGCCGGTGCCGGAAATCCGCCCCACCAGCCCAATCCCGTCCATGGCCGCCCAGCCGTCGCGGATGCCGTCCCGCGCGCCGACGTTCAGCAGCAAGGATTGCCGGAAAGGCGAGCCGCTGTCGGCCATCTCGGTCCTCTCGGTGAACGGCAATGTGATCGGCGTCAGTGCCGCGCTGGCAGCACAGATGCAGGAGGCGGGCCACGGCTTTCCTTTCAACGACGCAAACGCCGCCGGCCGCGCGCTGTTCGGTGCCTCCCCCGGCCCGCTGCGCCTTGGCGTGCCCTTCCCCTTCTCCATGCATATGGAGCTCGTTACCTATTGGCTGACCGCCCTTGGCCTGTATGACCCGCAGCATATCTCGGTGCGCACGGTGCCGCCGCCCCTGATGGGCGAGGCCCTGCGCAAGGGCGAGATCGACGCCTTCTGCGTCGGCGAGCCCTGGGGCTCCGCAGCGGTGGAAAACGGCTATGGCGCGCTGATCCTGCCCGGTTCCGTAATCTGGGGCTTTGCGCCGGAAAAGGTGCTGTCGGCCCGCACCGCCTGGGCCGAGGACAACCCCGAGACCGCCGCCCGGCTGATCCGCGCCATCTGGCGTGCCGGGCGCTGGCTGGCCAAGCCTGGCTCGCACACGCTGGCGGCGGAACTGCTGTCGCGCCCTGCCTATCTGAACCTGCCCCCTGAAGTGATCGACCGCGCCCTCACCGGCCGGCTGGTGATCACCCCCGGCGGAGTGGAGCGGCAGGTCGCGGGCTTCATGGAATTCCATGGCGATTCCGCTGCCCTGCCATGGCCTGCGCATGCCGAATGGATCGGGGCGCGGCTCGCCGCGCGATACGGGCTAGATGAACTGCAGGCCGCCCGCCGCGCCCGCAGCGTTTTCCGCAGCGATATCTTCCGGGCAGCCCTGGCGGGCACTTCGGCGATTCTGCCGGCATCCCTGGCCGAGGCTGCGCCCGGGCGTTTCTTCGACGGTCAGGAATTCACGGGCGGGACAGGCTGATGCCTCAATTTTGTGCAAATGCAGCACAAATCATGCTGCAGCGCAGAAATGCCGCCGGGTTTCCTTTGCCTTCACATCTCTGACCCGCCAATCTGAAGACACAGGCAGGCAACGGAGCCCGCCGACGGAATTCTCCCACAGACTGGGACACCATGAGCAAAGCCGCTCGACCCTCTGCCCCCAGGGCAGTTGTGTCAGCGGCTTTTTCTGCGTCCGGGCTCCTCCTCCTTCTCGCCCGGGCTACCAACCACAAGGGGACTGAAACCATGAAAACCGCATTGTTCTCACTCGCAGCCGCCGCCACGATGGCCGCCCCTGCGATGGCTGAAATGCTGGACCTGGAAAAGGATGAGCTGACCTTCGGCTTCATCAAACTCACCGACATGGCGCCGCTCGCCGTCGCATATGAGCAAGGCTACTTCCTCGACGAAGGCCTGTTTGTCACGCTGGAGGCGCAGGCCAACTGGAAGGTGCTGCTGGACGGTGTAATCGACGGCCAGCTTGACGGCGCGCATATGCTGGCAGGCCAGCCGCTGGCGGCCACCATCGGCTTTGGCACCAAGGCGCATATCATCACCCCCTTCTCGATGGATCTGAACGGCAACGGCATCACCGTCTCCAACGATGTCTGGGCGCAGATGAAGCCGAACATCCCCACCATGGACGACGGCCGCCCGCAGCACCCGATCCCGGCCACAGCGCTGGCCCCGGTGGTCGAGCAGTTTAAATCCGAGGGCAAGCCCTTCAACATGGGCATGGTCTTCCCGGTCTCCACCCACAACTATGAACTGCGCTACTGGCTGGCCGCCGGCGGGCTGCACCCGGGCTTCTATTCCCCAGAAAACATCTCCGGCCAGATCGACGCTGACGTGCTGCTGTCGGTGACGCCGCCGCCGCAGATGC
>CAJXHQ010000665.1 GCA_913054485.1 uncultured Paracoccaceae bacterium | reverse complement strand
GATGAATTTCAGCACCTCGCCGCCGGCCTCTTCCACCGCCGGCACGATACAGTCGAAATAAGCGTTCAGCAGGCTCGCGGCCTCCTCAGCGCTCATGTCAGCGGTGAGTTCGGTAAAACGGC
The DNA here is from genome assembly GCA_913054485.1 of uncultured Paracoccaceae bacterium. Taxonomy (GTDB): domain Bacteria; phylum Pseudomonadota; class Alphaproteobacteria; order Rhodobacterales; family Rhodobacteraceae; genus FREY01. The sequence continues at coordinate 1,999 of CAJXHQ010000665.1, read as the reverse complement.
GCATATCGGCAAACAGGATGGCCGAGCGGATATGCACCACCTCGCCGCGATGCACATCGCCCTTGATGATCCGCGCGCGCGGCTCCTCGCCCACGTAGATGCGCAGCACCTCGTTCATGGCGCGGGTGGTGGTGAGGATCTCCTGACAGGCGGCCAGCGCCGGGAAGACGGCACGCAGGAAGGCGAAATCCTGCGGCGAGAACCCCTCCGGCGCGGCAGTGGCAAAGCTGAAGGTGCTGGACAGCCCGGTCCTCTGAAACACCGGGGCCATAATGTAGTGCGTCAGCCCCGCCTCCTTCAGTTCCGCCACGATATCGTAGGTCTCGTCCGGCGTGTCCGGCAGCCAGAGCGTGACCCATTGCCCGGTTTCATGGGCGTCGGCAGCAGGCGAGCGGGCATAGCCCTCGCCTGATGCCTCATTGTACGGGAACAGATAGCTGCGCGCGCCCTTGCCGCGCTCCCAGAAGCGGGCACTGGCGGCGGCCTCGGCATGCAAGAGCGGCACGATCGATGCGGCGCGGTCCAGCGGCACCCCGGCGGCGCGGATGCGCTCTGACATTTCGGTCAGCACCACATCGGCGTCCGCGGCCTGCATCGCCTCGCCCAGCATATAGCCCATCAGATCCAGCGCCGCGGCCTGGCGGGCGGGGTCGAGGCCGGCGATTGGATCCTTGCGCATACCCATGAACCAGAGCCTAGCACGGGCGCGGCGGCGGGCAACCGGATACTGTTCGCCAGCGCACAGCGGCCGTGTGGCGCCAGTGGTTTTAGTGCGCATCCGCGCGGCCTATCTTGGAGCCAACATAGAAACAGAAGGAGGCACCCTATGTCCCTCAGACCCGTGCTCGAGACCCGCAAGGCCCAGGCCGCCATGGAAGGCGCAGGCGTGCATCTGCACCGCGCCTTCGGCTTTCACGACCCGTCGGAACTGGACCCTTTCCTGCTGTTCGACGATTTCCGCAACGATGACCCGCGGTTCTTCGAGAAAGGCTTCCCCTGGCATCCGCACCGCGGCATCGAGACCATCACCTATGTGCTCGCAGGCGAGGTCGACCACGGCGACTCGCTGGGCAACCAGGGCACTCTGGGGGCCGGAGACGTGCAGTGGATGACCGCCGGATCGGGCATCCTGCATCAGGAAATGCCGCGCGGCAACACCAAGGGGCAGATGCACGGCTTCCAGCTCTGGGGCAACCTGCCCGCGGATCAAAAGATGACCGCGCCGCGCTATCAGGACGTGAAAGCGGCGGATATTCCCGAAGTGATCGACGATGACGGCACCAAAGTGCGTGTGGTTGTGGGCGATTTCTGGGGCAAATCCGGCCCGGTGGACGGCATCGCGGCGGATCCGCAATATCTGGACGTCTCGGTTCCGCCGGGGGTGAAGAAGACCTTCAAGATCGACACCTACCGCCGCGCATTCGCCTATGTCTTTGCCGGTTCCGGGGCTTTCAGCGATGCCTCTGCCCCGCAGGGCGTGCTGCTGGAGAAGGAAGTCGCCGGCGAGGAGCTGCACATCCGCGACATGTCCGGCGACCGCACCCTGATCCGCTTCGGCATCGGCGATGTGGTCACCGTACAGGCCGGCGCGGAAGGCGTGCGGTTCCTGCTGATCTCGGGCGCACCGATTGATGAGCCGGTGGCCTGGCACGGCCCCATCGTAATGAACACCCAGGCTGAGCTGCAGCAGGCCTTCGCGGAATTGCGCAACGGCACATTTATCCGGCCAAACCACTGACTTTGCGCGGCAAAGTATGCTAACCTTCCCTCAGGTTCATCTGCCTGGGGGAAAACCATGATCATCCGCGTGTTGCGCATCACCGTCCGCGAGGACCGGCTGGAAGACTTCAAGCGCCACATGAACGAGGTTGCCCTGCCCCGGGTCAAAAGCCAACCGGGCCTGGTGTCGATCAATGTCGGCCAGCCGCGGCCGGATGCGCCCTGTACCTATTGTTTTGTGATGACCTGGGACAGTATTGGCTCGCTCAAGGATTTTGCC
>CAJXHQ010000664.1 GCA_913054485.1 uncultured Paracoccaceae bacterium | reverse complement strand
CTACACGACGCTCTTCCGATCTGAAACTCAGGTACGGCCCAGGTGCTTTCGGCAAAGGCGAGGTAGCTGGAGGGGTTCTCCAGCAGCATGGGGCGGCCGATGGTCTCCTGCAGCTGGGTGATGTGGCTGCAGATATGGTTAAGGGTGGCGGTGGTATAGGGCAACGGCAAGAGGTCGTTGAAGAAATGGCTGCCGTGGGTCGACCAGGCGAGATGTTCGGAGAAGCTGGCCGGGTTCAGCCAGTCCACCAGGTGTTTCAGGCGGGCAAGATGCGCCGGGTCCAGCGGAGCTTCGCCGCCGATTGACAGGCCGACGCCGTGGACGGAGATGGCAAAACGTTCAGTGAGATGGCGCAGCTGCGCCAGCGGGCGGCCGCCATCGCCCATGTAGTTTTCCGCGTGGATCTCCAGCCATTCAACGGCCCCGGCCTCTTCGCAGATCTGTTTGAAATGCTGCGGCTTATAGCCAACACCGGGCGCGGCGGGCAGGGAGCTGTGAAGGGCGGAAGCGTCCGGCATGGGATCCTCGGGTGGTGGCGGAAAAGAAAGGGGCGGGCCAATGCGGCCGCGCCCCGGATGGTTCAGCGCAAGGCTTATGCCGGCAGGTCACGCTCCAGCGCGTCCAGCGAGCCTTCGCGCGCGGTGCCGTCAGCCATTTCGGGCAGGTCCATGTCGGTGCAGGTGCCGGCATCCACCAGCGTCCAGGCGTTGCCCTGGTAGTCGACGGTCGACGTGCCGGCGCAGGTGGTGCCGGGGCCGGCAGCGCAATCGTTCTGGCCGGCCAGGGAAACACCGTAGCATTTCTCTTTCGATTGGGCCGCGGCGGGCAAGGTGGAAGCTGCGGAAAGCGCGGCGGCTACGGCACCGGCAACGGCCAGGGATTTTACGGTATTGGACATCTTCCAGATTCCTTTTTCGGTTCAGATCGCTGTGTCTTTGAGACGCCCTCAATCTAACGCGGGCTTTGTTGCGGATGAATTCACGAGCCTGTGTCTCACGCCCGCGTCAGGGGATGTGACAGGAAGACAGGGCACAGAGTGCTGAAAATATGAAGAAAAAGCCCCCGTGAAACAAAACCGGCCCCGCGAGGGGGCCGGTCCGTGTCAGAATCAGGGGGATTGTTACAGAAGATCCGGCGCGGTGGCCTCCAGCCCGAGGGCCTTTGTAACATTTTCCAGGCTGTCCACCTTGGTCTGTTTCTCGCCAAGGCGGCGGATGGAGACGGTGCGCTCCTCCACTTCGCGGTGGCCGATGGCGAGGATGACCGGAACCTTGCCCACCGAATGTTCGCGGACCTTGTAGTTGATCTTCTCGTTGCGGATGTCGGCCTCGGCGCGCACGCCTGCGGCTTTCAGCTCCGCCACCACCTCGTGCACATAGTCATCCGAGTCGGAGGTGATCGAAGCGACAACCACCTGGCGCGGGGCCAGCCAGAAGGGCAGCTTGCCGGCGTGTTCCTCGATCAGAATGCCGATGAAGCGCTCAAACGAACCAAGGGTGGCGCGGTGCAGCATGACCGGGCGGTGCTTGTTGCCGTCCTGACCGATATAGGTGGCGTCCAGACGTTCGGGCAGAACGAAGTCCACCTGATGGGTGCCGCACTGCCAGTCACGGCCAATGGCGTCGGTCAGCACGAACTCCAGTTTCGGGCCATAGAAAGCGCCTTCGCCGGGGTTCAGTTCCGGCTCGATGCCGGCGGCGCGGGTGGCCGACAGAAGGGCGGCTTCCGCCTTGTCCCAGACCTCATCAGACCCGGAGCGGGTTTCAGGGCGGTCGGAGAATTTGACCGAGAAGTTTTCAAAGCCGAGGTCTTTGTAGATCTTCGATAGGAAGTTGATGAATTCGGCAGTTTCAGACTCGATCTGGTCTTCGCGGCAGAAGATATGGCCGTCGTCCTGGGTGAAGCCGCGCACCCGCATGATGCCGTGCAGCGCGCCCGAGGGCTCGTAGCGGTTGCAGGAGCCGAATTCGGCCATGCGCAGCGGCAGGTCGCGGTAGGATTTGAGGCCCTGGTTGAAGATCTGCACGTGGCAGGGGCAGTTCATCGGCTTCAGCGCGTTGACGGCTTTTTCGCGGGCGTGTTCCTCGTCCACTTCGACGATGAACATGTTTTCCTGGTATTTCTCC
>CAJXHQ010000663.1 GCA_913054485.1 uncultured Paracoccaceae bacterium | reverse complement strand
GAACGCGCAGGAAGCCCACGAATGTATCCGCCCAACGGATATGAGCCGCGATGCCAAGAGCCTGAAGGTCTCCGAAGAGGATCAGCGCAAGCTCTATGACCTGATCTGGAAACGGACGCTGGCCTGCCAGATGGCCGGTGCCCGGATGGAGCGCACCACCGTAGATATCGCCTCGCCCGACGGCCAGGTCGGCCTGCGCGCCACCGGCCAGGTCATGCTGTTTGACGGTTTCATGCGCGTCTATGAGGAAGGCCGCGACGATGTGGAACAGGATGAGGACGGCAAGCGCCTGCCGCAGATCATGCAGGGCGAGGCGCTGAGGTTCGCCTCTTCCCTGAAACCCCAGGCGGATAAATCCGGCGGCGAAACCCTGCTGTCGGACGATGGCGCCGTGCTTGCGCTGCAGCACCACACGCTGCCGCCGCCGCGCTACACCGAAGCGACGCTGGTCAAACGCATGGAAGAGCTGGGCATCGGCCGCCCCTCCACCTATGCGTCGGTGATCACCACGATCCAGGACCGCGAATATGTCCGCAAGGAGAAGAACCGCCTCTTCCCCGAAGACAAGGGCCGCATCGTCACAATCTTCCTGCTGAACTTCTTCCGCCAGTACGTCGGCTATGAATTCACCGCCAATCTCGAAGCGGAACTGGACGACGTGAGCGCGGGCAGCCGCGACTACAAAGAGCTGCTGAGCAAGTTCTGGCGCGATTTCTCCGCTGCGATCTCTGAGACCTCCGATCTGCGCATCACCGAGGTGCTGGATGTGCTGGACGATGCGCTTGCCCCGCAGCTCTATCCGCCGCGCGAAGACGGCACCGACCCGCGCGTCTGCCCGAAATGCGGCGCCGGCCAGCTGCACCTGAAAACCTCGCGCACCGGCGGCTTCGTGGGCTGCGGCAACTATCCGGAATGCAACTATACGCGCCCGATTTCCGGCGAGGGCGCGGAGGGGTACGAAAAAGTGCTCGGCATGGATGAGGGCGACGAGATCCACCTCAAATCCGGCCGCTTCGGCCCCTACGTGCAGCGCGGCGAAGCCACGCCCGAAAACAAAAAACCGCCGCGATCGTCGCTGCCGAAACAGGGCCGCGACCCGCTGCCCGGCTGGGGCCCGAACGAGCTGACACTGGAACAGGCGGTGACGCTGCTGACCCTGCCGCGCGAGATCGGCCAGCACCCGGACGGCGGCGCGATCCAGTCCAACTTGGGCCGTTTCGGCCCCTATATCGCGCACCAGCTGCCCGACGAAGAAAAACCCACTTACGTGAACCTCAAGGAAACCCTGGACGTCTTTGAGATCGGCATGAACCGCGCGGTCGAAATGCTGGCCGAAAAACGCGCCAATCCGGGCCGCGGCCGCCGCGCCGCCGCCAAGGCGCTGAAGGAGCTGGGCGAACACCCGGCGGAAGGCGGTGCCGTGAACATCATGGAGGGCCGCTACGGGCCTTACGTGAAATGGGAAAAGGTCAATGCCACCCTGCCCAAGGACACCGAACCCAAGGATGTGACCATGGACATGGCCGTGGCGCTGATCGCCGAAAAAACCGCCAAGAAGGGCGGCAAGAAAAAGGCCCCGGCGAAAAAGAAGACCGCCACCAAGAAGAAAAGCGCCTGATCCGCCTTTCTTCTGTTTGAAAATATCCTGGGGAGCGCGAGGGGCCAGCCCCTCGCTCCTGCCGCTCCCTCGGGCGGCTTCCGTAGAAATACCCACGCGGTTCCGTATTCATTGACTTGAGCCTGCCCCGGCGTCAGAACCACTCCCAAAGGCACGTGTTGGGAGATTTCCATGAAAAAAGTCTACGCCAATGCCGCCGAAGCGCTCGACGGGCTGCTTCATGACGGCATGTTCATCGCGGCAGGCGGCTTCGGCCTCTGCGGCATTCCCGAGCTGCTGCTCGACGCCATCAAAGACGCGGGCACCAAGGACCTGACCTTTGCCTCCAACAATGCCGGCGTGGATGACTTCGGCATCGGCATCCTGCTGCAGACCAAGCAGGTGAAGAAGATGATCTCGTCCTACGTGGGCGAGAACGCGGAATTCATGCGCCAGTACCTGTCGGGTGAGCTGGAGCTGGAATTCAACCCCCAAGGCACCCTGGCCGAGCGTATGCGCGCCGGCGGCGCGGG
>CAJXHQ010000662.1 GCA_913054485.1 uncultured Paracoccaceae bacterium | reverse complement strand
TGCGCGACGGCGAGCAAAGCCCCGGCGCCACCATGACCCATGACGAGAAGCTGGAGATTGCCGGCCTTCTGGACGACATGGGCGTGGATATCATCGAAGCAGGCTTCCCGATCGCCTCCGAAGGCGACTTCGCAGCCGTAAGCGAGATTGCCAAAAACGCCAGGAACTCCCGCATCTGCGGGCTGGCGCGCGCCAAGACCGGCGATATCGACCGCTGCTGGGAGGCGGTGAAACACGCGGAGAAGAACCGCATTCACACTTTCATCGGCACCTCGCCGCTGCACCGCGCAATCCCGAACCTGTCGATGGATGAGATGGCCGAGGTGATCCACGACACCGTGACCCACGCCCGCAACCTCTGCGAAAACGTGCAGTGGTCGCCGATGGATGCAACCCGAACCGAATGGGACTACCTCTGCCGGGTGATCGAGATCGCGATCAAGGCCGGTGCCTCCACCATCAATATCCCCGACACCGTGGGCTACACCGCACCGATGGAGTCTGCCGAGCTGATCAAGAAGCTGATCGAGACTGTTCCGGGCGCCGATGACGTGATCTTTGCGACCCACTGCCACAACGACCTCGGCATGGCGACTGCCAACTCGCTGGCGGCGGTTGCGGGCGGGGCGCGCCAGATCGAATGCACCATCAACGGCCTCGGCGAACGCGCGGGCAACACCGCGCTGGAAGAGGTGGTGATGGCGCTGAAGGTGCGCAATGACATCATGCCCTGGCACACCGGCATCGACACCAAGAAGATCATGCATATCTCGCGCCGGGTGGCGACTGTCTCCGGCTTTGCGGTGCAGTTCAACAAGGCCATCGTCGGCAAGAACGCCTTTGCGCATGAAAGCGGCATCCACCAGGATGGCATGCTGAAGAATGCGGAAACCTTCGAGATCATGCGCCCCACCGACGTGGGCCTCACCGGCACTTCGCTGCCGCTGGGCAAACACTCGGGACGTGCCGCGCTGCGCGACAAGCTGAACACGCTTGGCATCGAGGTGGGCGACAACCAGCTGAAGGACATTTTCGTCCGCTTCAAAGAGCTGGCCGACCGCAAGAAAGAAGTCTTTGACGACGATATCGTCGCGCTGGTGCGCACCGGTGAGGAAAGCGAAGACGACGCCCTGAAGGTTGTGTCGATGAAAGTGGTCTGCGGCACCGGCGGCCCGGCAGAGGCAACGGTCGAGATGGAAGTCGACGGCAAGGACGTCTCCGCCACCGCAGCCGGCGACGGCCCGGTGGATGCGACCTTCAAGGCAATCCGCGAGATCTATCCGAATGCCGCACATCTGGAGCTTTATCAGGTGAACGCTGTGACCGAAGGCACCGATGCGCAGGCAACTGTCTCTGTCCGGCTGGAAGAAGACGGTATCATTGCCACCGGCCAGTCCGCCAACACCGACACGGTTGTGGCCTCCGCCAAGGCTTACGTGCACGCGCTGAACCGCCTGGCTGTGCGCCGCGGCAAGGTCGGCGAAGGCGCTGACACAAAAGAGATCTCCTATAAAGACCTCGCCTGATTTCAGGCAGGGTTGGAAACCGGAAGGCCGCCCAGTGGGCGGCCTTTTTCGTTTCTGACCCGGGACCAGATCTACGCCGGGACATCACTGAAGCGGCTGAAGGCTGATCTGCCCGCCGTGCAAGAAGCACGCTTTGGAAAACAGGCTCAGATCCAGCGGATTCGGCAGCCGCACATCTTCTAGCGCGGGCAGGTCTTCCGCCTTGCCTTCAAACCCCCGCGACACCTGCGAGACGGCCACCAGAACAACCCGCCGGGACTGCGCGAAATCCCGCAGCACTTCCACCTGCTCTGCCAGCGGCGGTGTGCTGCGCTGCTGGTCCAGCAATTGAAGGTAGTCAATCACCGCAACGGTTCCGGCCGGCACTCCTGCCAGGCTTTTGCAGACATGCGCCGCGCAGATCCCGTCCGACGTATCCAGATGAAGCCGCCCCTGCAGCGCTGCCGGCGCATAACCTTCGCCCTTCAGCTTGTCCAGAACGCCGCCCTCTGTTTCCTCCAGCGTGAAGAAGTACCCCTGCCGGTCCGCCAGCGCGGCTTCGACCAGCAGCACCAGCGAGGATTCGAGGCGCACCATGATCGGCTGGGTTTCCGGGTCACCGAAGCGGCAGTTGA
>CAJXHQ010000661.1 GCA_913054485.1 uncultured Paracoccaceae bacterium | reverse complement strand
GCAATTCCCCCCGCCAGAAGGTCCGGCGTTGATGCGGCGTCGAACAGCAGGAGATCCCCGATTGCAGCCCCGTCGACATATGTGGGTGCAAGGCCAAGCGCCGCTTCAGCGCTGGTGGTGATCATGGGAAGGTAGGGGCCATAGGGCGGGTCAAGATGTGCCGCCAGCGCTGTCAGCGCCAACGAGTGCAGCGGATCGTGACGGCCCAGGGGACAGAAGGCGTCGCGCACATTGTCGGTGCCGGCCAGCACCCTGACCCCGGCGTCAAGCAGCTCGCGCACCCGGGTCAGCCCGCGGCGGTCCGGGGTGCCATGGCTGCGGCCCTGCAGGTACAGGTTGGTCGACGGCAGGCAGGCGACCGAGACCGCAGCACTTGCCAGTTTTTCCGCGAGGGATTTGAGGGCTTCGGCCTTCAGGTTCATCAGACTGCAGGCGTGCCCGCACAGCACCGGCCCCTCGAACCCGATCTCCACCGCCACGTCCGCGATAATCTCCAGCCCGTCGAGCCCCTGGGTGAGGCCTTCGTCCACATGAAAGTCCAATGCCAGCCCATATTTTTCCGCGGCCTCGAAAGCATTCCGGATCCCGTCGCGGCGGTCCGGCTGGCCCAGGACAAAAACCCCCAGAACGCCGCCCGCAGACCCAATCTGCCGCGCAATGGCATGGGCCGCCTCCCGGTTTGCCAGATCGTCCGCGCCGGTCAGCGGAGCCAACTGCACATCAGCGCGGCTGCTGTAATCCTCGGCCAGTTCACACAGTACCGGCCAGGCCGCTGACGGCGCCGTCCGCGCCTGCGGGCTCCCCCAATCCACATGGCTGCGGATGGTTCCGCAGCCCGCGGCGATCAACTCATCCAGCCCGCGCGCGGCGCGTCTGCGGATGTCCTCTGCAGTCCAGTTGAGGCGGTCGGCGGCCTGCGCATCAATGGCGGCACGCAGATCCCCGCCGGCGCCCGCCATGCGGCTGATCGTATGGCATTTGTCCAGATGCACATGACACTCAGTGAGCCGCGGCAGCACCATGCGCGCTGGCCCTTCCGGTGCCGGGCCGGGCGTCAGCCCAACAGCCTTGCCGCCGCGGATCAGCAGATCGCCGCGCAGGCAATCCTGATCGCGCGCCCCGCCGAAACTTTCGGGGCGTGCCAGGAGCGACAGGGGCACTGTCACATTCCGGAGGACGGCATCTGCGGCAGTGGATTCGGTCATGACCCGCCTTTCAGGCTGAAGCGGGAGAACTCGTCGAGAAACTTCGCAAAGTTTGCCGCCGCCGAGGCGAGCATCTGCTCGCCTTTCTCCGCCGTGGCCGCCGAAGCATCTCCGCAAGCGCCGTCCTCGTTCAGGTCATCAATGATCCAGCCGGGGCGGGCGGGCTCTCCGGTAAGGCCGGTGAAACGGTTCACCTGCTGCCAGGCGCGGATTTCCGGTACGAAGTTCTTCGCCAGCGTCATGTCCACCAGGATGCCGCGCGCTGCAAGCATGGCCGAGGTTTCCACATCGCCGGCATGCAGGTCCACCGCCAGCGCATCGGCAGACATCATGCCGTCCAGCTCCGCAAACCCGAACCAGGAACAGGTCGCCACGAACGTGTCGTGCGCAATGCGCAGATCGCGGGCCACGATATCCAGAACCGCCGTATTGCCGCCGTGGCCGTTCAGCAGCACCAGCCGGCGGACACCCGCCCGCGCGACCGAGGCACCGATGTCCCGCAGCGTGGCCAGCAGCGTCTCTGCCGACAGGCTGAGAGTTCCGGGATGCCGGTCATGCTCACCGCTTTTCGTGACCGCCAGAGCGGGCAGGACCAGTACGTTCTGCTTTTTCGTAAGACAGCCAAGGCTGCGCGCCGCCACTTCCGCGGCCAGATCACGGTCAACGGACAGCGGCAAATGCGGACCGTGCTGTTCGATGGCACCGACAGGCAGTACTGCCACAAGGTCCTCCGGCAGGTTGCGGAACACTGGTGCTTTCTGATCCGCCCAATAGCCTTGCAGGGTCATTGCGGCCTCCCGAACAGGTTATCCATGAAGCCGTAGAACCAATCTGCCTGTGCCGCGTCGTGCAGGTGCATGAGCCGAGTCTGCTCATCCGGTGACTGTACACCGGGCCGTCCATAGATATTCCACTTCTACTTTTGCCAGTGGCGGAACCCCTCG
>CAJXHQ010000660.1 GCA_913054485.1 uncultured Paracoccaceae bacterium | reverse complement strand
TGCGGCATCGCGGACGAGCCTTTTTGACCCATCGAGAAGAATTCCGCACCTTCCAGCACTTCGGTGCGCTGCATGTGGCGGATTTCAGTGGCAACGTTTTCGACCGACGACGCAATCACGCCGAGGGTGGCAAAGAACATCGCGTGGCGGTCGCGCGGGATCACCTGGGTCGAGATCGGCTCTGCCCGCAGGCCCATCTGCTCGCAGACGTGCTCTTCGACGGAGGGATCGATATTGGCGAATGTGCCAACCGCGCCGGGGACGGCACCGGTGGCGATTTCCCAGCGGGCTTTTTCCAGCCGGTTCTTGTTGCGGTCCATCTCGGCGTAGAAACGCGCGAAAGTCAGGCCCATGGTGGTGGGTTCGGCGTGGATGCCGTGGGAGCGGCCAACGCGCACGTCGTCCTTATGCTCGTAGGCGCGCTTTTTCAGTGCGGCCAGAACCTTGTCCATACCCTCCAGAAGGATGTCGGAGGCGCGTACCAGCTGCACGTTCAGGCAGGTGTCCAGCACATCTGAGGAGGTCATGCCCTGGTGCACGAAACGGGCTTCCTCAGAACCGACGTGTTCGGCCAGGTGGGTCAGGAAGGCGATGACGTCATGTTTGGTGACGGCTTCGATCTCGTCGATGCGGGCCACGTCAAATTCCACGTCCTTGGCCTTCCAGACCGCATCCGCGTTTTCCTGCGGGATCACCCCCAGCTTGGCCTGGGCGTCGCAGGCGTGGGCTTCGATCTCGTACCAGATGCGGAATTTGGTTTCCGGCGACCAGATGGCGGTCATTTCAGGGCGGGCATAACGGGGGATCATCGGCGGATGCACCTTTTTCATGAGGAGGCAGAGATGCGGCGGGTCTTAGAGGAGGAGCGGCGCAACAGCAAGGCTGGGAGGCGGGTGAAGGGGCTTTTTGCCCTGATTTCGGCGGGATTTTCGCCTCTCGGCGGCGGTTCAGGCGGGGATTGCTGCCCCTGGACAGATTCTTGATCCCGGCAAGGCTGGCCGGGCGCAGGCTGGATATCATCTGTGGCGCATGAAACGCCTTTTGTGTGAGGGGCGCAGGAATTGCAAGGAGGGGCGGGGCCGGGGCAGGCCGCGGCGAGCGGTAATCGATACCCGCTGCAGACCATCGGCCAGACAGGCGCGGCACCAGGGGAAAATACCATTTACAATGTGCCGCTGGTCAAGCCTGCGTGAGCCTCTTTTGCTCTTTTGTGCCAGTGGATTACCTCATAGGCTGAAGGGGCCGCAGCCGGAACTGCGGCGGGTCTGTTAATGAGGGGTCAGGGAATGAGACAGCCGTTTGCGAGGCATCTTGCGTCTGTTGTTGCGGCGGGGCTGCTGGCGCTGCTGCCGGGTGCAGCCGCTGCAGATATGCCGGTGACATATAAGGATAAGGGGCGCAGCCTCTTTGCGGTAGACGTGCCGGACTTCTGGTCGGTGCGGGCCGGCGGCGCGCGCGAGCTGACCGCGCCCGGCAGCGGCGAGACGCGCCAGGTCGGCCGGGTGCTGGGCCTGCGCCCAACCGCAGAGCCGGGGCTGTGGATGGGCTTCCTGTCGCCGGAAGGCATCCGCTCGCAGGAGCAGGCCATGCGCTATCTGCGCGAAATCGGTCCTTTTCTGCTGCGCGATGCGGCCGTGTCGGACCGCGGCGAAATCCGAATTGGCGGGCGGCCCGCAGGCCGGATCACCGGTACCGGCACCCGCGGCGGGCGTTCGGTGAATTTCACCGCGCTGACCATCGGTCTGCCGGGCGGCCGGGTGGCGATTTCGGTGGTGGTGATGGAGGCCGGGGTGAACCCCGAACTGGTGTCCGACGTCAACGCCATCTTCTCGTCCTTCCGCCCGGTTTATTGAGGATACCGCCATGCTGAGAATTATCGCGGCATCCTGCCGGATGCGCCTTGCCTTGCCGTTGGCCGGTGCGGTGCTTCTGCTGGCGGCCTGTGACCCCGACCGGGAACCGGGCGGGGTCTATTATGACGGGGTGCTTTGGAATGACTATTACTGGGACCGCTGTCCGCCCTATTGCGGTCCGGAGGATCCCGGAGAGCCGGATGCCCCGCCCAAGCCCATTCAGCCGCTGCCGCCGGAACGTCCGGTGCAGCCCCTGCCCAAACCGCAGCCGCCTGCCGCCCGTCCTCTGCCGGCCCGC
>CAJXHQ010000659.1 GCA_913054485.1 uncultured Paracoccaceae bacterium | reverse complement strand
AGGGGCGCGAGGTGGTCACGGGGCGGACGCCGCTGCTGGGGGCGGGCATCCGCGTCAAGCCGCTGTGCCGCGGTGCCGACGGGCAGGTTGAGGCCCCGGCAGAACCGGCCATGGTCGAGCTGACAGCAGAGCGCCGCGCCAAGCTGGTGGCCTTTGTCGAAAGCAATCAGCGGATGCCTGCGCAGGCCAAGGAACGCATCCTCGGCCAGCTCGCGCAGGAGCAAGTGCCGGCCCAGATGCTGGAACGGCTCGAATCCCGGATGGGGGGCTAACGCGCCATGGTCCGTGATCTCCCTTCCGCGGCTGGCGGCATCCTGAGTTATTTCACCCGCCACCGCACCGCCGCCAACCTGCTTCTGGTGGTGCTGATTGTCCTTGGCCTGGCCGCCATCCCCAACATGCGGGCGCAGTTCTTTCCGGATGTGATCGTCGAAAGCGTCTCGGTCAGTGTTGAATGGGAAGGCGCCGGCCCCGAGGACGTGGACAGCGCCATCGTGCAGCTATTGGAGCCTGCGCTGCTGGCGGTGGATGGCGTCGAGGCCTCCAACGCCACTTCGCGCGAGGGGCGCGCCTCGATTTCGCTGGATTTCGAGCCGGGCTCGGACATGGCGCGGGCCACGGATGATGTGCAATCGGCGGTGGATGGCATCACTTCGCTGCCTGAAGACGCCGAAGATCCCGAGGTGCGCCGCGGTGCCTGGCGTGACCGGGTTACCGTGTGGTGATCACCGGCCCGGTGGATGCCGCGCAGCTGGGGCTGTTTGCAGATGAGCTGGTCATCCGCCTGTTCGAGGCCGGCGTGACCCGCACCACCATCCGCGGCGTTGCCGCGCCGCAGACCGTTGTCGAAGTCGCCACCTCCAGCCTGATCGCCCATGACGTCACCATGGCGGAGATTGCCGCGATCATCGAAGCTGAGGCCGATGCCTCCCCGGCCGGCGATGTATCGGGCGCCAACGCCCGTATCCGCACCGGCAGCGAAAACCGCGCGCCGGAAGATCTGGAGCGGCTGGTATTGCGCTCCAACGCTGACGGCTCTTCCCTGACAGTGGGCGATGTGGCCTCGGTCCGGGTTGAGGGCGTCGACCGCGCCCGCACCTATTATGTGGATGAAAATCAGGCGGTGTCGATCCGTGTCGACCGCTCTAATGCGGGTGATGCCATAGGCATTCAGCAGGCCGTTGAAGAGGTCGCCGCCGAGATGCAGCCGAGCCTGCCGCAGGGCGTGTCGATAGAGCTGATCCGCACCCGATCGGAAGCGATCACCGGCCGTCTCAATATCCTTCTGGACAATGGGCTGATGGGGCTGGGGCTGGTGCTCTGCCTGCTGTTCCTGTTCCTCAACGCCCGCATTGCCTTTTGGGTTGCGGCGGGAATCCCGGCGGCCATGCTGGTGGCGATTGCCATCATGTGGCTGGGCGGGATTACCATCAATATGATAAGCCTTTTTGGTCTGATTATCACGCTGGGCATCGTGGTGGATGACGCTATCGTGGTGGGCGAACATGCCGACTTTCGCGCCCGTCGCATGGGCGATCATCCGGTCGCCGCAGCCGAAAACGCCGCCCGCCGCATGGCGATGCCGGTTCTGGCCGCCACCGTCACTACGATCATCGCCTTTTTCGGACTCACTTTCATTGGCGGCCGCTTCGGCACGCTGATCAATGATATCCCCTTCACCGTGATCGCGGTGCTGGCGGCCTCGCTGGTTGAATGTTTCCTGATCCTGCCTAACCACCTGGCCCATGCGCTGGTGCATTCCAGCAAGGAGCATTGGTATGACTGGCCCAGCCGCGCGGTCAACAGGGGCTTCCGCTGGGCGCGCGACCACCTGTTCCGCCCGCTGATGGGCTGGGTCATCTGGGCGCGCTACGCCGTGCTGGCCGGGGCGGTCGTGTTCCTGGCCAGCCAAATGGCGCTGTTCATGGCCGGCGATGTGAAATGGCGCTTCTTCAACGCGCCGGAACGCGGATCGGTGACCGGCAATTTCGCCATGGTTGAAGGCGCGGACCGCGCCGACACGCTGGCGATGATGCGTGAGATGCAGCGCGCCACTGAAGCCGTCGCCAGGCGCCTGGAAGATCAGTACGGCTGGCAGCCGCTCGACTATGTCATGGGCGAGATCGGCGGCAATGCGGGCCGCGGGCTGGCC
>CAJXHQ010000658.1 GCA_913054485.1 uncultured Paracoccaceae bacterium | reverse complement strand
CTCCGGCGCGCCCTTGGCATAACGTTTGAGAACCCGGCGGGTTTCTTCAAACGGCCAGGCTTTGCTCTTCAGAGCTTCTTCGCGCAGATCAGACATTTGTGTTCTCCATCGGCGGCCCCGAAGTGGGCCGCATCCTTGCCCGGCGGCTCCATGCCCCGGACCGGCGCGTTCTATTGTGCCAGTGCACCATGAGTCAAGAAACAGGCGTCTTTCCGGCCCGTATTTAACTGCAAATCACACTCAATTTCGGACCAGCAGGCAGGAAATGGCCAGCGGCCATTGAACGCGGCAGCGCTGGCGCATATCCTTTTGCTGTTACTGATCATTTCCCAAGGATTTCTTCGATGAGCCAGCAAGCCCCGCACCCGATGACCCCTCAGGACTGCCTGGTGGCTGTCATGGTAGCGGTTTCCGCCTCGGACGAGAATATCCGCACCGCCGAGCTGGTGAAAATCCAATCGGCGGTGAACATGCTGCCGGTTTTCGCCGACTATGACATCGACCGCATCAACCGCGTGTCGCAGACCGTCTTTGACCTGTTCGAACAGGAGGACGGGCTGGATGCGCTGTTTGGCCTGATCCGCGAAGACCTGCCGGAACGGCTCTATGAAACCGCGTATGCACTGGGCTGCGACGTGGCGGCGGCGGATGGGCGGCTGAACGAGACCGAGCTGGAATTCCTGGCCGAGGTCCGCTATGCGCTGAACATCGACCGGCTGCATGCCGCCGCTATCGAACGCGGTGCGCGGGCGCGCCACGTGGTCTGATGAAGGCCGGCGGCAGGAGGGTATGGCAAGGCGCCTGCCATTGCCGCCGCACCCGTTTTGAGATCACCGCCGATATCCGCCGCGCCCGTATCTGCAATTGTTCCATCTGCCACAAGCGGGGCGCGGTGATATTCCGGGTGGACGAAGACAGCTTCCGCCTGCTGACGCCGCTGGGTGACCTGGTTTGTTACCGGTGGGGCACTGGCACTGCCAGGGATTACTTCTGCAAGACCTGTGGTATTCTCCCCTTCCGGCGGCCGCGCAGCCTGACTGCACAGGAACGCGAAAAAGGCACCGAAGAATTTACCGGCTGGGCAGTCAATCTGCGCTGCCTGGACGGGTTGGACCTTAGGGATGTGCCGCTGGCAGAGGTCGACGGCGCATCCCTGCCATTGCCGGGTCAGCTGCCGTAGATCCGGCCCCAGCGCTCGATCAGCAGCTGCTGCAGTTTTTTCGATTTCCGGTTCCAGCTGCGCGCGCCCTTCGGGCGTTCACGCTCTGCACGCGGGATATTCGCGCGCGCGCTCTGGTGGGCAGTGAAAATGGCAAAGGCCAGTTCGGTGCCGTCTCCAGCGGTCATGAAACCGCCCAGTCCGGAGACAAAATTCAGCGTACCGGTCTTGGCCGCCACTTTGATCGGATGGTTCCGGTTGAGATGACCCTTGCTGTCCCGCAGGTGGAACGGCTTCAGCAGCGGCCGCAGCCGCCCGTCTTTATGGGCCGCCACCAGCGCGCCGATCAGGTCATCCGGCGTCATCCTGGACCGGTCCCCCAACCCCGAATGATCCACCAGCGCCGTGCCGGCCATGGCATAGGTTTCAGCGGCCCAGCGGCTCATCGCTTTTGCGGATGCGTCCAGGCTGCCCGGCCGGGTGCCGCGCTGAACGGTGGCCATCATGCCGATCATCTCGGCCATGAGGTTGTTGGAGTATTTCAGCATGCTGGTCAGCAAAACTGTTAGCGGCTGGCTTTGGTGTGCGGCCAGTACCGTGCCGGCGGGCAGGCTGTCGGTGGTTTTGGGGGGTTTCAGCACGATGCCATGCGCGCGGGCCATGGTGCGGAAGATATCGCCCGCGTAAAGCGCCGGCTGGCGCACCGGCAGCCAGCGCGCGCCGCCATTGCCCAAGGCCCCTTGCGCCACCGACCAGTGATCGGTTTTTCCCTTCGCCGTGTAGGTGTAAACCGGGGCCTTCCGTGCAGCCACTGTCATCTTCGCGATATTGGTTTCAGGGCGGTATTTCTCGGTCCGTGCATCCATTGTGACCGACCAGCCGCTTGCGGCCCGCTTCCACTCGAAATGCACCCGGTTGTAATTCAGCGCCAGGCCCGACACGGACGGGCTGTAGCCCACATGGTCGGGCTGGCCCGGGTCGACACTCCGCACATAT
>CAJXHQ010000657.1 GCA_913054485.1 uncultured Paracoccaceae bacterium | reverse complement strand
TTTTGCACCGGAGGGGGGGGGAATGCAACGTGACCCTTGGTCATGCTTGCCAGATTTCCGCGCCGCGGGTGAGCATGGCAGCCACGATTGGGAGGAGTAGTGATGAAATATCTGGTTCTGGCCGCATCCATGGCGCTGGCAGGCGCAGCACAGGCGGACCCGGTGGCGGGCCTGTGGAAGACGGAAGCGGGCGACAGCGGCGGCTATCTGCATGTGGCGATGGCGCCTTGCGGCGTCGCGGTCTGCGGCACCATTAAGGCGGCTTTTGACGGCAGCGGTGCGCCCTCGGCAGCCTATGAGCACCTCGGCAAACAGCTGGTCTGGGACATGGCAGCATCGGGTGGCGGGGCCTATTCCGGCGGCAAGATCTGGGCGCCGGACAAGGACAAGACCTATGCTTCGAAAATGCAACTGAGCGGTGGTGCGCTGGAAGTAAAGGGCTGTGTTGCCGGCGGCATGATCTGCCGCGGGCAGAGCTGGACACGGGTGAAGTGAGGCTCAGAGCAGGCCGAGCTGCACCGGGATCGGCACAAAGCCGCGTTTGACTTCGCGGTCGCGGCGGGCTTCGAGCTGCTGCAGCGCCTCCGGGTAGGTGCCGAGATTGAGCCGCTTGGACTAGCCGCCGGGCTGGCCCAGAGGGCCGGCAATCCGTTCCACGCACCATTCGCCCAGCAGCGTGCGCTCAAGCGTCAAGAGGCAGTAGCGGTGCCTGCCGTCGCGGTGGTCGTATTTCTCTAGGCGGATCTGCAAGGGGTGCGGGCCTGACTGTCAAAACCGGTCAGGCCCATATGCCCGCAAGTGCGGGCGCTGTCCATGTCGGATCAGACCTCGCCGGTGTATTCGCCGCGCGCCGGGTAGTCATTGGCAATGGCAAAATCCAAGGCCCCCAGCAGTTCGGAGAAATGCGGCCGCACGAAGGGCATGGTCTGCACCGAGCCGTAATACAGCGTCTGCTGCGGCGTCACCATGAAGAGGCCGGGTTCAGAGAACAGCTCAGGTTCCACAATGCCGATCGAGGTCTTGCCTCGCGAGGTCGAGAGATAAAGCCCCCAGTCCCGGGCCTGATCCAGCGGCAGACCGTAGGCGATGCGCAGATCTTTGGCCTCGATCTTCTCGGCCATTGCGGCGGCGCGCTCTTCCCCGTCCGCGCTGACAGCGATGCAGCTGACGCCGCGTGCAGCGAATTCATTCACCCGTGCCTCAAGCTCTTTCAAGTAGGTTGCACAAATCGGACAGTGCAATCCGCGGTAGAAACATATAACTGTACCACGGTCGCTGGCCTCGCCCTTGAGGTCAAATCGGCCATGGCCAACAGTGGAAAGGCTGAGGTCAGGAGTTTTCTTGCGGGGGAGAAGCATGGGTATACCCTTTCTATGAAACTTGCCAGACTAGTGTTTCAGAGTTTAGAGACTGAAAAATCCAAAAAAACAGACGGGGAGGGCGGAAAACTATGGATAGGCTGACAACTTTGATGGAGCGGTTCCATCTGTCGGTGAAAATGGTGCCGATGGCGGAAGCCAATTTTCTGGCCTTTGCCGGTGACGGCGGACAGCCGCAGTCGCTGGTGTTCTACCCGCAGAACGAAGCGCCCGCGGTGCAGGCTCCGGTTGTGATGTCGGCACGTGCGGAGTGGCAGGGTAATGAGAACCCGTTTCTGTCTGCTCTGCCGGAGGTGGTCGACTATGACCTCTCAGACGATGCCAGCGCGCAAAATGTAGTGCGGCTGATCTGCGAGGAGGCATCCGGCGGGCGCTGCGGGGCGCAATCGGTGGTGAGCCGGCTGGGCGAAGTGCTGATGGTGCGGCTGATGCGCGGCCAGATCATGCGCGGGACCGCAGAGCCAGGCCTTCTTGCCGGGCTGGCCGATCCGCGGCTGAGCCGGGCCATTGTGGCCATTCATGACCATCCGGGCCGGGATTGGTCCAACGGGGATCTCGCGGCCGAAGCCGGCCTGTCGCTTAGCCGCTTTACGGAACTGTTTGCTGGGCAAGTGGGCGAAACCCCGATTGGGTATCTGCGCCGCTGGCGGCTGACGCTGGCGCGTCAGGATCTGATCCGCGGCGACCGGGTCGAGGCGGTGGCGCGGCGCTATGCCTATTCCTCTCCCGAGGGGTTCAGCCGCGCCTTCCGCAAGGAATACGGCGTTGCGCCGATTTCGCT
>CAJXHQ010000656.1 GCA_913054485.1 uncultured Paracoccaceae bacterium | reverse complement strand
ACGGCGAGCCCTTCAAACTGGATCCCTATCATTCCAAGTTCTGGCGCAAGGCCAGTGCAGGAAATTGGGAGCCCGAGACCTTTGCGGTGCTGGATCAGCATCTGGACAAGGATCATGACTATCTGGACATCGGCGCCTGGATCGGGCCGACCGTTCTTTATGGCGCGCGCAAAGCCCGCCGGGTGATGTGTTTCGAACCCGACCCGGTCGCTTTCCGCCATCTTGCCTGGAACCTGGAGCTGAACCGGCTCACCAATGTCTCGGCCTTCTCGGTGGCCTTAAGCAGCGGTTTCGGCATTGCCCGGATGGCCTCTTTTGGGGGCGAGGCCGGCGACAGCATGACCTCGCTTCTGGCGGACGGCGATCATGGCTCGGATGTGCTGACCGTGGGCTGGGATGCCTTTGCCGCGCAGGCGGATCTTTCGCGCGTTTCGCTGGTCAAGATGGACATCGAAGGTGCCGAGTTCACCGTGCTGCCGCAGCTGCTGCCCTGGCTGAAAGAGCACCGCCCGGCGCTGTTCCTGTCCACGCATGCATCGTTTCTCGACGAGGGCGAGCGGGCGGCCAAGATGGCGGAACTGGCGGAACAGCTGTCCTTCTACGGCGACTGCCGCGAGGACGGCAGGGGAACGGACGGGTTTGCCGCCATGAGCGCCCCTCGTGCCCTGTCAGGCTTCCCGACCTACCTGTTCACCTGATCCGGGAGCCAAGGCCTTTCGAAAGGCCTTGAAAGCGGATTGCTCAATCCGCTTTCAAGCGCCGTAAAACGGCGCTTTTCCCAAGGCGCATCGAAGCGCCTTGGGACGTTCACTAAACCCTGTTCAGTACACGCCAACCGCAGATTGCCGATGTGCGGCGGCACTGAGCAGCTTGAACATATACTCGCCGACAGACCGGAAGCAGACCACGGTCAGCGTGCCCTCACCGTTCAGCCAGAAGGCCCCTGCCACCTGCGCCATGCGGGTGCGGCGGAAGTCGCCTGCCTTGAAGGCCGCGGCGGACAGATCCACCGGTGCCACTTTGGCCAGGGTTTCACGCGCGCCGTCGCCGGAGATGCGGAAGACCGCGCGGGCGTCAGAGACGTTCACGGCCAGGGCGTGTTCCCCCGACAGGGCTTCGGTCAGAACCGCAGGGCGGGTATTCACCTCCGGATGAGGCACCATCAGCAGCAGCTCGTCCGGAGACATCCAGGCGGCGGCGCCATCGGTGCCCTCGGCAATCCGGCCGGTCGCGGGCAGATCGGCACCGGTCGCGGCTTTCACCGCCGCCGCGAAGCCTGCCGAGGCGAAATCACCGCGGAGCGTGATCATGCCGCAGAGACCTGCCTCTTCTACCTTGGCGATCCCCTCAAAGCGGGCGCCGCTCAGGGCGCTAACCGGATCAGACATTCTGCTTCTCCCCATCCTTGTCGTAGACCACCGGATCAACGATCTTAGCTTGGTATGTTTTGCCGTCGGTGCCGGGGAAGGTGATCACCTCGCCCATGCGGTCGGGACCGTGTTTGACCAGCCCCATGGCAATGCCACGGCCCAGCGTCGCCGAGTAATAGGTCGAGGTCACCCGGCCGATCACGTTCTTCTGGCCATTGGCATTGATGCCTTCACCCAGTGCGTAAGCGCCATCCGGCAGGGTGGAGCCATCCACGGTCTCCAGACCCACCAGTTTCCAGCGGTCCGGGTCGGCCATGTGGCTGCGCGTATGCGCCCGCTTGCCGAGGTAGTCTTCTTTCTTCTTCGACAGCGCCCACTGCAGGTTCAGGTCCTGCGGGATCACCGTGCCGTCGGTTTCATCACCGATCATGATGAAGCCTTTTTCGGCCCGCAGGATGTGCAGCGTTTCGGTGCCGTAAGGCATCGCGCCGAATTCCTTGCCTGCGTCCTGAAGCGCGTTCCAGAAGGCCAGCCCTTGCGAGGCCGGAACGGCGATCTCATAAGACAGCTCGCCCGAGAAGGAGATCCGGTAGGCGCGCGCGTCAAACGCGCCGATCTTGCCGTCGCGCCATTCCATGAAGGGCAGCGCCTCTTTCGACAGATCCATGCCGCCGCCCGCCTGATCGTTCAGCTTTTCCAGTACCTTGCGGGCATTGGGGCCGACGACGGCAATCTGGGCGTATTGCTCGGTCACATTGGCGACATAGACTTTCCAGTCCCACCATTCGGTCTGCA
>CAJXHQ010000655.1 GCA_913054485.1 uncultured Paracoccaceae bacterium | reverse complement strand
GCAACCTGTTTGACGACGCGTTGGATATTGTCGATGCAACACGCCCCAAGGCGGTGATGATCGAAAACGTGCGCGGCTTTCTGGATGCGGTGTTTTCCGATTACCGCGAGAAGCTGAAAAAGCAGCTCTCGAAGCTGGGTTATGAAACCGACTGGCGGCTGCTCAATGCATCTGACTTTGGCGTGCCGCAGCTGCGCCCGCGCGTGGCGATTGTCGCCTTGCGGAAGGAATACTCCGGCCAGTTCGCCTGGCCCGAGGCGCTGCCGCACAACCCGCCCACCGTGGGCGAGACCCTGCTGGACCTGATGAAAGCCAACGGCTGGCGCGGCGCTGAAGACTGGGCTGCCAAGGCCAATGAGATCGCGCCGACCATCGTTGGCGGCTCCAAGAAACACGGCGGCCCGGATCTGGGCCCGACACGCGCGCGCCGCGCCTGGGCCTCGCTCGGCGTCGAGGGCCGCACCATCGCGCCGGAAGCGCCGGATCCCTTCCACAACGATATGCCGCGCCTCACCGTGCGGATGGTGGCGCGCATCCAGGGCTTCCCGGATGAGTGGCATTTCACCGGCGCCAAGACCAACGCCTACCGCCAGGTCGGCAACGCCTTCCCGCCGCCGGTGGCCCAGGCTGTGGCAACGCAGCTGAAGGCTGCAATTTCCAAGCCCAACCTGCATGCCATCCGGGCCTGATCAGCAGCACAGGCCGGCGGACCTGTCTGACGGGCGGGGCCGCTCGCAATGAAACAGAACATCCCCGACAGCCTTGTCCTGTTCGGCCACCCGGATTTCGCCGTCCTGCACAGCCTTGAGGCAGAGATCATCGAACGCGCCGGCGGCAGGCTGACCCTGGAGCATGACGTGGCCTTCATGCTGCGCGACTGCATCGACGATGTGATCATGACACCCAAGACCGGGCGGCGCTCCTATGACGAGCTGGAGAAGACCGAGAAGACCTATATCGGCACCCGCGTGGAGATCGAGCTGCGCGCGCTTCTGCGGCTGCGCAAGGGGCGTCTGGACACGGAAATCCTCGGCCGTGACGTGGACATCAAACACACCATGGGCCGCAACTGGATGATCCCGACCGAGGCGGTTGATTGCCCTTGCCTGCTGGTCGCCGCCGACGAGGCGCGCGCGCGTTGCTACCTGGGCCTTATCATCGCCCGGCCCGAATACCTGACGGCGGGCCAGAACAAGGACGCCAAGCGCACGCTGACCGCTGATGGCTTCAAACACATCCGCTGGCTCTTGCGTGACCACCCCTACCCGGCCAATTTCTGGCGCACCGCGGACGCAGAGGCCGTGGAGGAGGTTTTTGCCTGCGACACCGGCAATGGGCGTATGGCGGCGCTGTTCCGGCGGATGAGAGGCCGCCCCATTCCCCGCGCCGCAGTCGAGGCCGTGGCGCAGCAGAAGGACTTCATGCGCCGCATCCGCGCCGATGGCGGCCATGGCACCCGTGACATTCTTGCCCGCGAGCAGATCGTGGTGCTGGAAGGGCGCAAGGACAGCCAGATGATCAAGGCGCTGGACCTGCCCGCCTGCGCGGCCAGCGAATTCATTTCCGCCCGGATTGAAACGGATTACCATGCCCGCATGGCCGATCAATCAGGACACCCCGTGGCGTGGCCGACAGACTGACCCCCGAACGGCGCAGCGCCAATATGGCAAGGATCCGCGCCAAGGACACAAAGCCGGAAATGATCGTGCGCCGGATGGTGCACAGGCTGGGTGCGCGCTACCGGCTGCACCGGAAAGACCTGCCCGGGAAGCCCGATCTGGTGTTTGGCCCGCGCCGCAAGGTGATCTTCGTGCATGGCTGTTTCTGGCACCTGCATTCCTGCCGCGACGGGCGCATCCCGGCCTCGCGCCGGGACTACTGGGAACCCAAGCTGACCCGCAACGTGGAACGCGACGCGGCCGCCTGCGCGGCACTGGAGGCCGCCGGCTGGCAGGTGCTGGTGATCTGGGAATGCGAAATCAGGGACTGCCAAATTCTGGAGCAGCGGCTGCGCAGCTTTCTTGGCCTGTGAGCCGCCGCTAGCAACAGTTTTTTCCAAATTCCCTCTTGCGGCCCGTGGATGAAATGCATATTCAACGCCTCACCGGAACGGCGCGGGCGTAGCTCAGGGGTAGAGCATAACCTTGCCAAGGTTAGGGTCGGGCGT
>CAJXHQ010000654.1 GCA_913054485.1 uncultured Paracoccaceae bacterium | reverse complement strand
GCTATCTACACCCATAAGTCTACTCCACTCCGGGCCACTTTATGAGCGACCTCAATGCAATTCTTGCGCCGGGCATGTTTGTCCGGCACCCCCAGCATCCCGATTGGGGCCTGGGGCAGGTTCAATCGAATATCGGCGGTAAAATCACCGTCAAATTCCGGGATCAGGGGAAGCTGGTCATCGATGGCAGCCGTGTCACCCTGATACCTGTATTTGATCAATCATAATGGTTGACGGAGTGTTAACGGATTCTCGCAAATTCTCCTAAACTGTTGCTATTCCGGCGCAAGAGCCGGTATCTGCGCGCAACCACTACTGACAGATCTCTCTCTCATGCCCGATACCCCTGCTGGTTTCACAGTTAAAATTGCAGAAAACGAGGCCGAGCTGCGTTCCGCGCAGGCTTTGCGCTACGAGGTGTTTGTGCGCGAGCTGGGCGGCGGCGGCGAGATGGTCGATCATGAGGCCGGCCTGGAGATGGACCGGTTTGATCCATTTTTTGACCATATGCTGGTCAGCGATGATGCCACAGGCGAGGTGGCCGGGGTCTACCGGCTGCTGCGCAGCGATCAGGCAGAGCAGGCGGGCGGCTATTATTCAGACAGCGAATATGACCTTGCCCGGCTCAGAGCTTCGGGCCGTAAGCTGCTGGAATTGGGGCGGTCCTGCCTGCACAAGGACTATCGCGGCGGCACCGCGATGTTCCACCTCTGGAATGGGCTGGCGGCTTATGTGGCGGAGCATCAGATCGAAGTTCTGTTCGGGACTGCCAGCTTCCACGGCACCGATATTCAGGCGCTGGCCCAGCCGCTGTCGATGCTGCATCACAATCATCTGGCACCGGAAGACCTGAGGGTGCGGGCCAGGGATTTCCAGAGCATGGACCTTATCGCCTCAGAAAATCTTGATCGCCGCAAAGCGATGCTGCAGGTTCCCGCGCTGATCAAGGCTTACCTGCGGCTCGGCGGTTTTGTCGGCGATGGGGCTTTTGTCGATCATGTCTTTAACACCACAGACGTCTGCCTGGTCCTGGACACGGCGCGGATGAACGCGCGTCAGCGGCGGATCTATACAGGCGGGCAGGACTGAACCATGAGTGTCAGCTGGCAAAGCGAAGAGGCACCTGATGCGGTCCGGGTCAGCGCAGCCGGCTGGCTGCGGGTTGCTGTCCGCGGCCCTCTGCTGGCAGTATTGGTTTTTGGCGGGCTGACCCTTCTTTTGCTGACCCGTCTGGTCGAGCGGCCGTTGTGCGGCGTGCAGCGGCCGGTGACGCCTTTCATCACCCAGTTTGTCTGCCGCAACGCCTTCCGGATCCTCGGTATGGGATATTCTTCCCGCGGGTCGCTGATGCGGGAACGCGGGGCCATTGTGGCCAACCATCAGTCCTGGCTGGATATTTTTGCCCTGAACGCCCGCAAGCGGATCTATTTTGTCTCCAAGGCTGAGGTGGCCAACTGGCCTGGCATCGGCTGGCTGGCCCGCGCCACCGGCACCGTTTTCATCGAGCGTGACCGAAAGAAGGCCAAAGAGCAGACGGCTCTGTTTGAAACCCGCCTGAAGGCTGGTCACAAGCTGTTGTTTTTCCCCGAGGGCACCTCGACCGACGGGCAACGGGTACTGCCGTTCAAGACGACGCTGTTTGCCGCGTTTTTCAGTGATCATCTGCGGGACTTTATGCATGTGCAGCCGGTGTCGGTGGTGTTTCGTGCCCCGGACGGGGAACCTGCGCGCTACTACGGCTGGTGGGGTGCGATGGATTTCGGGCCGCACCTGCTGAAGGTTCTGTCCACCGCATACCCCGGATCGGTTGAACTGATCTACCACCCGCCGGTGCGGGTGCGCGATTTTGAAAACCGCAAGGCCCTGGCCGCCTATTGCGAAGCAAAGGTGCGCGCCGGGCATGACAGTGCACTGACCTTGGAAAACACTGCAATATAGGCGGTATTGCCCCTTGCGCCCCTGAACAATCCGGCATATACGCGCGCCATCGAACCCGCAGGCGGGGTTTGGTCTGGCTCAGGGGAGACATCCCTGACGGACCGCCGGTTGGAGCAAATGCTCTGAGTTCCCCGCCGAGGCTTAAACCGGAAAGGATAAGAAGCATGGCTCTTCCCGAGTTCTCCATGCGCCAGCTGCTGGAAGCAGGCGTACACTTTGGTCACCAGACACAGCGCTG
>CAJXHQ010000653.1 GCA_913054485.1 uncultured Paracoccaceae bacterium | reverse complement strand
CGCTGCTGAAGACGCTGGAAGAACCGCCCGCGCACGTCAAATTCATCTTTGCCACCACCGAGATCCGCAAGGTGCCGGTCACCGTCCTGTCGCGCTGTCAGCGTTTCGACCTGCGCCGGATCGAGCCGGAAGACATGATCGCCATGCTGCGCCGCATCGCAGATGCAGAGGGCGCGCAGATCGCCGATGACGCTCTGGCGCTGATCACCCGCGCCGCCGAAGGCTCGGCCCGCGATGCGCAATCATTGCTGGATCAGGGAATTTCCCACGGCGCCGGGGAAACCAGCGCCGACCAGATCCGCGCCATGCTGGGCCTTGCCGACCGGGGCCGGGTGCTGGACCTGATCGACATGATCCTGCGCGGCGATACGGCCGCCGCACTGACCGAGATCGGGTCGCAATATGCCGAAGGCGCCGACCCCCTTGCGGTGCTGCGCGATCTGGCCGAGATCACCCATTGGGTGTCCGTTGTGAAGATCACCCCGGATGCGGCGGAAGACCCGACCGTGTCCCCGGATGAACGCGCCCGCGGCGTGCAGATGGCCGAGGCCCTGCCGATGCGGGTGCTGACCCGCATGTGGCAGATGTTGCTGAAAGCGCTGGAAGAAGTTGCTGCCGCGCCCAACTCCATGATGGCGGCTGAAATGGCGGTGATCCGCCTTACCCATGTGGCAGATCTGCCCACGCCTGAAGAATTGATCCGCCAGCTGCAAAACCAGACTCCGCCGCCGCATCCGGGCGGACCGGGCGGCGGCATGCCGATGCAGTCAGGCGGCGGTGCTCCGGCAGGTACTTATGGCGGCGCGCAGATGCCGCCCTCCGGCGGGTCCGGCGGCGCGCCTATGGCCTCGGGCGGTTCCGGCCCGGTTGCGGCCATCGCACAGGAGACAGCACAGGCGCTGGCCCGTTTCCCGACGTTTGAGCATGTGGTCGAACTGATCCGCGCCAGCCGCGATGTGAAACTGCTGGTGGAGGTCGAAACCGGCGTGCGGCTGGCGGCCTACCAGCCCGGCCGGATCGAATTCACCCCCGCCGGCAATGCGCCGCGCGATCTGGCAGCCCGCATCGGCACCGCGCTGCAGAACCGCACCGGCAACCGCTGGGTCGTCACCGTGGTTCCCGGCGCCGAGACCGAAACCATCGCCGAGGTCCGCGACGCCGCCGAAAACGCCCTTCGCGCCACCGCCGCGGAACACCCGATGGTGCAGGCCGTACTGGCCAGCTTCCCCAAGGCCAAGATCACCCGCATCCGCACCGCGGATGAGCTGGCCGCCGAGGTCGAGGCAGAGGCTCTGCCCGAGGTCGAAGACGAATGGGACCCCTTCGAGGACGGCTGAGCCGTCCCCGGCGCCCTGATCCAGCGGGCTAGGCCCCAATCAGGTCCTCTGTCTTCACAACCTGCGCATAGCCCATTGCCAGCGGCATCATGAAGGCCGCATGCACCTGCGCAGCGCTGACCTCCACACCGCCGAACTCCATCTCTTTCGCGCCGCAGGCGTCCTCTGCCACGGTGACCTGAAAGCCAAAATCGCCCGCCGCGCGGGCGGTGGCGTCGATGCACATCTGGCTCATCGCCCCGCAGATGGTGACAGCCTCCACCCCGGCCTCGTGAAGCATGTCCAGCAACCCGGTGCCGTGGAAGGAGTTTGCCCGGTGCTTGGTCAGCACCGCCTCACCCCCGGCTGGGGCAACCAATGCATGAATCTCAGCCCCAGCCGTGCCCGGCTGCAGGAAAGGCACCTCGGGGATCTGGTTTTCGTGCCGGATATGCACCACCAGATCGCCGCCCGTCCGCGCCGCCGCCAGCAGCCTGGCCGCATTGGCTGCCACCCGGTCCATCTCCGGCACCGGCCAAAGGCCGTCTTCGAAATAGTCGTTCTGAATGTCCACTAGGATCAATGCGGTCTTGGGCATGGTGGTCTCCTGATTGCTGTGCCTGGGCTGCAACCTAGGCCCTGTTGACGCGGCCGCCGATTGGCAAGTATGACATTTAATATGCAGAAAATGCCAAAGCCTTCCGTGGCACTTGTGTCCTACCCCGGTGCGCAGCAGGCAGCCTTGCTGGGGTTGAAAGACCTCTTTGCCATGATCCCTCTGGTCCGCCCCGGCAGCACAGCACCGCAGGTGGCAACAGTCACACAGGACCAGCTTCCCGGCACCGCCTTCACCGCCCTCAT
>CAJXHQ010000652.1 GCA_913054485.1 uncultured Paracoccaceae bacterium | reverse complement strand
GGCTGCGGATCATGGCCGAAGACGACGGGTTCATCAGCACATGGGTGAACCAGCGCGCTTCGATTTTCAGGGCGTTGTCGAAATCGACCAGCGCGCCTTCATAGATCGCGGACAGCAGCGCCTTGGCGGCCGGGAAAGCGCCCTGGGTCTTGCCGTTGATCATTGCGGAAGCCCCGACAAAGGTCGGGAAGCCAGCCGGGTGGTAGGGCGCGCCGCCGGGCATTTTATAGCCCTTGGCGTCCCAGGGTTTCACAATGTCGGCAGGGGAGGCGTTCAGCACCCATTCGCGTGCCGCGGCCAGCGGGTCTGCGGCCAGCGCGTCCACCAGCTGGGCGGATTTTGCCTTTTTGGGGTCCAGCATCTTGCCTTCCAGCAGCACCGGGGCTGCGGCCATCGCGCCCACCATGCGGGAATAGCGGATGGTGCCGCCGCCGCCGGGGAAAATGCCCAAGAGGATCTCTGGCAGGCCGATCTTGGACTTCGGATTATCCGTCATCACCCGGTGGTGGCAGGCGAGCGCAATTTCAGTGCCGATGCCGGCGCAGGTGCCGTTGATGGCGCAGGCAATCGGCTTGCCGCCCTTGTTGGTCTTGGCTTCCATCCCGGCGCGCTCCAGCTTGCGCAGGATGCGGTGGCCGTTCATCGTGAAGTCGAACAGGCCCTGGGCGGCGTTTGCGCCGCTTTCCTCGCGGATGGTGGCCAGCACGTTCAGGTCCATGCCGCCGGCAAAGTCCTTCTTGGCAGAGGTAATCACCACGCCCTTCACCGCATCATCGGCCAGCGCGCGGTCGATATAGTCTTCCACCAGGCCAAATGCCTCGCGGGTCAGCACGTTCATGGATTTGTCCACGGCGTCCCAGGTGATGATGGCAACGCCGTCCGCGTCTACCTCATATTTGAAATCAGTCATGTCTTGTCTCCGCTCTGTGGGGGAGGGCGCGAGGGGGCCGCGCCGCTTTTGTTTTTGTGGGTCTCAGACGCGTTCGATCATGGTCGCCGCACCCATGCCGGATGCGATGCAGAGCGTGGCGAGGCCGGTCTCTTTGTCCTGGCGCTCCAGCTCGTCCAGCAATGTGCCGATGATGATGGCACCGGTGGCGCCCAGCGGGTGCCCCATGGCGATGGAGCCGCCGTTCACGTTCACAAGCGCGGGGTCCACATCAAAGGCCTGCTGGAAGCGCATCACCACAGAGGCGAAGGCCTCGTTCACCTCAAACAGGTCGATGTCGCTGATCGCCATGCCGCTGTCGGCGAGGATCTTCTGCGTGACCGGCACCGGGCCGGTCAGCATGATGGTTGGATCAAGGCCGATCTTTGCGGTGGCTTTGATGCGCGCCCGCGGGGTCAGGCCAAATTCCTCGCCGAACTCTTTGTTGCCGATCAGAACAGCGGCCGCGCCGTCGACGATGCCCGAGGAGTTGCCGGCGTGGTGGATGTGGTTGATCCGCTCCAGATGCGGGTATTTCATCTTGGCCACGGCATCAAAGCCGGGCATCTGCTCGCCCATCATCTGGAAGGCAGGGTTCAGCTTGGCGAGGTTGTCCATGCCGGTGCCGGGGCGCATGTATTCGTCATGCTCCAGGATGGTCAGCCCGTTCTGGTCGGTGACCGGCACGATGGACTTGGCAAAACGGTTCTCTTCCCAGGCCTTGGCCGCGCGCGCCTGGCTTTCCACCGCCAGCGCATCGGCCTGTTCGCGGGTGAAACCGTATTCGGTCGCAATGATATCGGCCGAAATGCCCTGCGGCACGAAGTAGCTGTCCATTGCCAGCGACGGATCCACCGCAATCGCCGCCCCGTCCGAGCCCATGGGAACGCGGCCCATCATCTCGACACCGCCGGCAATATAGCCCTTGCCGGCGCCGCCCTTCACCTGATTGGCGGCCAGGTTTACCGCCTCCATGCCGGAGGCGCAGAAGCGGTTGATGGCGAGGCCGGGGATACGTTCGTCCAGATCAGACGCCAGAACGGCGGAACGTGCCAGACATCCGCCCTGTTCGCCGACCTGGGTGACATTGCCCCAGATCACGTCTTCGACGGCGTGGCCGTCGAGGTTGTTGCGCTCTTTTACAGCGTTCAGCGTCAGTGCGGAGAGGCGCAGGCTGCTCACCTCGTGCAGGGCGCCGTCCTTGCGGCCCTTGCCGCGGGGCGTGCGCAGCGCGTCATAGATTTAGGCTTCGATCATG
>CAJXHQ010000651.1 GCA_913054485.1 uncultured Paracoccaceae bacterium | reverse complement strand
GCGGAGCCCGCGGCGGTATTAGCTGCGGCCGGGTGGCTTTCACGGCCCGTTTCATGCAGATCTATTTTCTGGGCGCCACAGCGCAAAGCATAGCGCGCAGGCCCCCTTTCAGGCTGTACCAGCTCGGTCTCCGTATCCAGAATCCGGCTGTAGAAATCGATCGTTGCGGGGATATTCCGCACGGTCAGGGCAACATGGTCCAACGAGGTAACAGAACAGCGCATTTCAGCATTTTCCTTTGTTCAAGACGGAGCTAGGCTGGCCGTCATGAGCTTTCAAGAACCGGAACCGCTGTTCGTTTCAGATGCGCTGGATCCTGCCCGCGCCGCCGCTTTTGAGGCCGTGTTAGGCCAAGATCCGCGCATCCGGGCCGGAGAGCCGCTGCCGCCCTTCTTCCACCAGCTTTATTTCTGGCAGCCGCTGCCGCCCGCGGGCCTGGGGCGCGACGGGCATCCGAAGGTGGGGCCGGGACTGATTCCAGACCTGGGCCTGCCGCGGCGGATGTGGGCCGGGGGGCGGCTGCGCTTTGAGGCGCCGCTGACGGCCGGAATTGAGGCCGCGAAGCGCTCGGTTCTGGAAAAGGCGGAGCGCAAGACAGGGCGCACCGGGCCGCTGGGCTTTGTCGTCCTGCGGCACGAGATCTGGCAGCAGGGGCAGCTCTGCCTCACCGAATGGCAGGATCTGGTCTACCGTGAGGACCCGGAGGCGGCAGCCCTGAAGCCGGTGCCGCCACAGGCGCGGCGGGATGAGACGGACTGCGTGGCGGCGGAATTCAGCTCTACGCTGCTGTTCCGCTATTCGGCGCTGACCTTCAACGGCCACCGGATCCACTACGACCTGGACTATGCCCGCGATGTGGAAGGCTACACCGGGCTGGTGGTGCACGGGCCGCTGCTGGCGCAGCGGCTGATGCTGATGGCCGAGGCGCTGATGGGGCCGTTGGCCGGGTTCTCTTTCCGGGCGTTTTCGCCGCTGATGCATTTCGAGACCGCCGAGTTCTGCCGCAATGGGCAGGAGATGTGGGTGCGCGGGCCGGACGGGCGGCAGTGCATGACAGCAACGGCGGTGCCTGCCTGACAGCGGGCGCCCGCCCTTTCGGCTCGGCGGGTTGTCTCCGGATCAGAGGTTGTCTTCTACCCGGAAACCCTCCGGGATGCCGTCTTTGGCCTCCAGCAGCAGGTCCGCCATCACATGGGCCACTTTCGGGGCCATACCGAAACCGATCTTGAAGCCGCCATTGGCGATGAAGTGCCCGTCGCGCCCCGGCCAGGCCCCCAGCATCGGTGCGCGGGATTTGGAGCGCGGGCGGACCCCGGCCCAGCGGTCGATCACCTCGGTCCCGTGCAGCACCGGCAGCATGTCGCGGGCGCGGTCGATAATGTCCTCCAGCTGCCGGTCGGTGGCGGTGGGATCATCATAGTCGCGCTCGCTTGTGGATCCGACGGCGAGTGTGTGATCAGAGTGGGGAACGAAATAAATGTTCTCGGCAAAGATCTGCGGCAGGTCATGGGCGTCAAAGCGCAGCAGCGCCGACTGGCCCTTGACGCCTGTGCCCACCTGTTTGCCAAAAGCAGCGTTCAGCTCCTGAAGACCCGCCGCGCCCTTGGCGTGCAGCACCCGGCCTTCATCGTTTCCCTCCGCTTCCACATGCACGCCCATGACCTCCAGCGCCGCCACCAGCGCGGCGCCTGCCATGCGCGGCGACATGCGGGCGGTGAGCGTGTCGTGGATCACGTAGCCGGTGGCACTGGGCGGGCACCATGGGCCGCTCTCATCCGCCTTTTCCACCCGCCATTCGGCCTCGCCGCGCCACAGTTCCTTGGCATTTTCGGCGCGCTGATGGGCCAGTTCCAGCGTGCGGGCGTCCTTGATGGGCTGCAGCCGCCCGGAGCGGGCATAGCCGGGGGAGACGCCGCCTGTGGCTTCTACGTCTGCCCAGAATTCCGCCGCCATCAGCAGGCTGTCGAGCTGGAAGGCCTTTTTGGGGTTCCAGTTCTCCGGCACATGCGGCGCCAGCGCGCCGACCAGCCCGCCGGAGGAGCCGGCGCCTGCGCCAAAAGGATCGATCACCTTCACCTTGGCGCCGCGCCGGGCGCAGGCCCAGGCGATGGTCAGGCCAAAAGCGCCGGCCCCGCGCACGGTGATCTCTGCCATTGCCATTTCCTTGTCCTTTCGCCAGTGTCGCGCCG
>CAJXHQ010000650.1 GCA_913054485.1 uncultured Paracoccaceae bacterium | reverse complement strand
ATCGCGGCGGCCAGAGAGGTCGCCAGGATATTGACCAGGTTGTTGCCCAAAAGGACCGAGCCGATCAGCCGCTCGCTGTCTTCGGTCACATCCAGCGCGCGCTGCGCGCCGCGGGATCCTTTGTCGGCCTGGCTGCGCAGCTTCCCGCGCGACGCCGCGGTCAGCGCGGTCTCGGACCCCGAGAAGAAGGCCGAGAGCACCAAAAGAAGGCCGATGGCGCCGGCAGAGATCCAGAATGCACTATCCAGTGCGGCAGAGGGGCTATCCATTGAAGATCCGGTTTTTCTTGTTCAGCAACAGGTTATGTGGTGCGCATGGCGTGTTTTCAAGCCTCAGCCCGCATCACGGGCCAGCGGGTGGTGCTCCAGCACCAGTTCTTTCAGGCGTTCGTCCAGCACATGGGTGTAAATCTCGGTGGTGGCAATGTCCGCGTGGCCCAGCAGTGTCTGGATGGCGCGCAGGTCCGCTCCGTTGGCCAGCAGATGCGTGGCAAAGGCATGGCGCAGCGTATGCGGTGTGACCTTGGAGGGGTCAACACCGCCGTCCGCGGCCAGCTCCTTGATCAGCAGGTAGAAACGGTGGCGGGTCAGGTGGCCGCTCTTGCCATGCGAGGGGAACAGGAACGCGGACTCCGGCTTGCCCTTCGCTGCCGCCTGGTCCTGCACTGCGTCGCGCTCCGTCAGCCAGACCGCCAATGCGGTGCGGGCCGGCGGGGAGAGCGGCACCATGCGCTCTTTGCCGCCCTTGCCCGTGATCAGCAGCATCCGGGGATCGCCCCGCGCCGCCGAGACAGGCAGGGAGACCAGCTCGGTCACCCGCATGCCGGTGGCATAGAGCAGCTCCATCAGGCAGGTGTTGCGCAGGCGGTCCGCCTCTGTGCGCCCGGCGCGCCGGGCGGCCTCCAGCAGGCGGTCAACCTCGATGACTTCTAGCGTTTTGGGCAGTTTCTTGTCACGGCCCGGGCCGCGGATCCGGATCGCCGGGTTGTCGCTGCGCCAGCCCTCCTCATAGGCAAACCGGTAGATCTGCCTGATCGCCGACAGCCGCCGTGCGCGGGTGGACTTGGCCAGCCCCTCCGCCTCGCAGCGGATCAGGTAATCCTCAATGTCGGCCTGTGCGGCGGCGGCGAAGCTGTTGGCACCGGCAACCAGGAAGCTGGAAAAATCCAACAGATCGCGCCCATAGGCCAGCAGCGTATTGTTCGCCGCGCCCAGTTCGGCGGCCTGTGCGTCCAGAAAGGCTGAGATCCAGCCATCTTGGCTTGCCGGCGCCATCTCAGCCGCGCTCCAGCAGCATCAGCTGAAGGGCGGCTTGCCGGGCGGTATCTTCCAGGCCGACGGTGCGGAACGTGGCCAATGCGGCTGTCAGATCGGCGTGATTCCCGGCCGCACCGCTGTGGTAGAGTTTCATCGCGCGCAGGATGACCTCGCCAAGCTGGCCGCGGCTAAGCCTGTCCTGCAGGTCAGCAGGGGGCTGAATCCCGGCGGCAAAGCCGGTGCTGATTGCCCCTGCCAGATTTGAAGGCGGGGCGGTCCGGCCCGGTTCGCCCTGCGCCAGTGCCGCCAGGTAGCGGTTCAGGCGGCTGTCCGAGGGTATCGCGCGGGCGGCGGTCTCATAGCCGGGCGACAGCAACCGGATGCGCCAGGCGAGCTCTCCGGCGTCGCCGGTCAGATCAAACGCAGCCAGTTGTTCGGCGAAGAGATCGGCAAATGCAACCTCGATGCCTGCATCCTGCATCGCCTGCCAGACCGGAAGCAGCGTTCCGGCCAGGGCCGTGGCATCGCCGGAGTTCAGAGCGGTTTCGAATTCCTGCAGGGCGGCAACCCGGTCCCAGATACCTCCGGAGGCAGAGGGATCGCGCTCGGTGTAAAGCCCCAGCAGGTGGTTGGGGTTCAAGGCGCCGGAGCGGGTCAGCCGTTCAGAGGCTTCCAGCTGCGCTTTCCAGCCAGCCAGGTCGCGCAGGTCGGCGGCGGCAAAGGCACGGGGCAGGGGGGCGGTGGGCATCGGCTCGCCGATGGCTTCGAAAATGCGGAAGTCCAGCGGCGTCGGGTCATCCGGCCGGCTGAGCGGCAGAGCGTGTTCGGACATCTCCAAAGTCAGGAACGCATCCAGGAGCTGGAAATCATCGTCGCTCATCAGGCCCAGAGAGCCGGCGCTGTCCAGGAGCAATGCTGCTGTTGGCCAGTCACCGCGCTGCATGGC
>CAJXHQ010000649.1 GCA_913054485.1 uncultured Paracoccaceae bacterium | reverse complement strand
GCGCTTCAACCAGCGCTTCGCGGCTCTCAATATCCAGGTGGTTGGTCGGCTCATCGAGGATCAAGAGATGCGGCGCATCCAACGTGGCCAGCAAGAGCGACAGCCGCGCCTTCTGGCCGCCGACAGGCGGCCGACTTCGGTATCGGCCTGATCGGCACCAAGGCCAAAGCCCGCAAGCCTTGCCCGCAGACGGGCCTGGCCTTCGCCGGGGCGCTCGCGCTGGATGTGCTGCAGCGGGGTCTCGTCAATATACAGCTCGTCAACCTGATGCTGGGCAAAGAAGCCGATGCGCAGCTTGCTGGACCGGGTCATCTTGCCCGACATCGGCGCCAGCCGGTCCGACAGCATTTTCGACAGGGTGGATTTGCCCTCGCCGTTCTTGCCCAAAAGCGCGATACGGTCGTCCTGATCGATGCGCAGGTTCAGCTTTTTCAAGATCACAGTATCGCCGTAGCCCACCGAAGATCCTTCGGTGGCGATGATCGGCGGTGACAGCTCTTCGGGCTCCGGGAAGGTGAACACGGTACGCGCGGCATCTTCGGGCGCGCGGATGGTCTCCATCTTCTCCAGCATTTTCACCCGGCTCTGCGCCTGTTTTGCCTTGCTGGCCTTGGCTTTGAACCGGTCCACAAAGCCCTGCAGATGGGCGCGGCGCAGCTCCTGCTTCTTGGCGGCGGCGGCCTGCACGGCGCGGTTGGCGGCGCGCTGGCGGGCAAACTGGTCATAGTTGCCGCTGTAGAAGGTGAGCCCCTTGTTCTCCAGATGCAGAATACCGTTCACCGACCGGTTCAAGAGCTCGCGGTCGTGGCTGATGATGATCACCGTGTGGGGGTATTTGACCAGATAGGCCTCCAGCCACAGCGCGCCTTCCAGATCCAGGTAGTTGGTCGGTTCATCCAGCAGCAGAAGGTCAGGCTGCGAGAACAGCACCGCCGCCAGCGCCACACGCATCCGCCAGCCGCCGGAGAAATCCGAACAGGGGCGTGCCTGGGCTTCGATGTCAAACCCGAGCCCCTTCAGGATCGAGGAGGCCCGGCCCTCGGCCGACCAGGCGTCGATATCGGCAAGACGGGTCTGAATGTCAGCGATACGGCCCGGATCCGTCGCGGTCTCGGCCTCGGCCAACAGTGTGGCGCGTTCCGTGTCCGCGGCCAGCACCGTGTTCAGCAGGGAAACATCCGAGGAGGGGGCCTCCTGCGCAATGCCGCCGATCCGCGCCTTCGACGGCAGCGAGATCGCTCCGGTCTCCAGCGACAACTCGCCCCGGATCAGGCGGAACAGCGTGGTTTTGCCGGTGCCATTGCGGCCGACAAGGCCAACTTTGTGGCCGGTGGGGATCGTGGCACTGGCGCCGTCAAACAGCGGGCGGCCTTCGACCGAATAGGAAATATCATCAATTCGCAGCATGGCCCGAGCACTGCCTGCGCGCCCGGGCCTTGTCAATGCGTGGCGTTACTCGAGCAGCGATTTCACCTCGTCAATCGCGTAAGTTTCAAAAGCAATGAGCGGAAACTCCCCGTCTTTGGCGAAGGTGAATACATGCACCTCGTGGTGATTGATGGTGGCGCGGCAGAATGCGGCCTCCTGCGGCATGCCTTCGGGGCATTGCGCCAGGTCCAGATGCGGCACGGCGGCTTCGAACTGGCCATGGGCCAGCGGCATCGGTTCGGCGGCGCAGGCGGTTTGAACAAAAGCGCCGGCGGCAATGGCCGCGGCACGTGCGGGAGTTCTCATAGGGTCGTCCTTTAGGGTCAGGTTCGTGCGCTGGCTAATCCCTGATTGTAATTGTCGGATAATACACACGGTCAGTCTGACGCAGCCTGAAAATGGCAGAAAGGGGCTGACGCTTCCCCCTTCCCAAAGGCGGCGGCCCATGGTACGGGGTGCGCGATTTATTCCGGGAGCGGGCAGGGTGCCTGATCCCCAACAGGAGATAAGACATGACCCTGGAACGCACGTTCTCGATCATCAAGCCCGACGCAACCCGCCGCAACCTGACCGGCGCAATCAACGCCAAGTTCGAAGAAGCCGGCCTGCGCATTGTTGCTCAGAAGCGCATCCACCTGACCAAAGCTCAGGCCGGTGTCTTCTACGCCGTGCACGCCGAGCGTCCCTTCTACGACGAACTGTGCGAATTCATGGCCTCTGCGCCGATCGTTTGCCAGGTTCTGGAAGGTGAAGGCGCCATCGCGAAAAACCGCG
>CAJXHQ010000648.1 GCA_913054485.1 uncultured Paracoccaceae bacterium | reverse complement strand
GACAACACTCTCATGCTTTCTCCCCCATCCGCCGCAGGATCATCCGCTCCAGCAGCCCCAGGAAGGCCACCAGGCAGGCCGCCAGAATCGCCGCCGCAAACAGCGCCGACCAGATCTGTACCGTCTGCCCGTAATAGCTCCCCGCCAGAAGCCGCGCGCCAAGCCCCGCAACCGCCCCCGTCGGCAGCTCGCCCACAATGGCCCCGACCAGCGATGCCGCGATGCCGATCTTCAGCGAAGCGAACAGGTAAGGCATCGAGGCCGGCAGCCGCAGCTTCCAGAAGCCCTGCCCGGTGCTGGCATTATAGGTGCGCAACAGGTCCAGCTGCATCGCATCGGGGCTCCTCAGCCCTTTCACCATGCCAACCACGACAGGGAAGAAACTCAGATAGGCCGAGATCACCGCCTTCGGGATGATGCCTTGGATACCAATGGAATAAAGCACCACGATGATCATCGGCGCCAGCGCAATGATCGGGATCGTCTGGCTGACAATCGCCCAGGGCATCACCGACATGTCCATGACGCGGGAATGCACGATCCCCACCGCCAGCAGAATGCCCAGCCCGGTGCCGATGGCAAAGCCCAACAGTGTCGCACTCAGCGTCACCCAGCCGTGATAGATCAGCGAGCGTTTCGAGGTGATCTTCTTCTGCACGGTTGTCGACCACAGCTCCGCCGCCACCTGATGCGGCGCAGGCAGCCGCGGGCGTTCTTCGGCCCAGGCATCCGCGGCATGTGAGGTATTCTTCAACACCAGCCCCAGCGCGCCGGCCTCGCGGCGCGCCTTGTTGTCCTCGGGCACCACAACCTCGCCTGCGCGGGCGGCCGTGTTCAGCACAGATTTGATATTCATCGGCACGCAGGCGGCGTACCAAATGGCCAGGATGACGGCGACAACGGTCAGGACTGCGGTCAGATTCTTCATGCCAGCCTCCCGCTCTGCTGCGCCGCGGCGGTGCACAGGGAGTGCACGCGGAGTGTACGGGAATCACCCCCCTTCGCCGGGCAGTTTTTCTGCATCCGCATCCTCATGCGCCGTGCCCCGCGCGCAGGCCTTCCCGGACCCGGTGCGCCACTTCGATAAACTCCGGCGTGTCGCGGATATCCAGCGGCCGCTCTTTCGGCAGCGGGCTTTCGATCACATCTGTAATCCGCCCGGGGCGCGGCGACATCACCACGATTTTTGTGCTGAGATACACAGCCTCCGGGATCGAGTGGGTGACAAAGCCGATGGTCTTGCCTGTCCCCGCCCAGAGCTGCAGAAGCTGCTCGTTCAGATGGTCCCGAACGATCTCGTCCAGCGCCCCGAACGGTTCATCCATCAGCAGGAGATCCGCATCAAAGGCAAGTGCGCGCGCGATACTGGCCCGCTGCTGCATGCCGCCCGACAATTGCCAGGGGAATTTCTGACCAAACCCTTTCAGATCAACCAGTTGCAGAACCTCCTCAACGCGGCGTTGCTGCTCTTCCCGGCTGTAGCCCATGATCTCCAGCGGCAGTTTGATATTCTTGGCAATGGTCCGCCACGGATAGAGCCCCGCCGCCTGAAACACATAGCCGTACGCCCGCTTACGCCGCGCCTCATCCGGGGTCATGCCATTGACGCTGAGGCTGCCGCCGGTGGGCGTCTCCAGCGCCGCAATACAGCGCAGAAAGGTGGTCTTGCCGCAGCCCGAGGGCCCGATGAAGCTGACGAAATCGCCCTGATTGATATCAAGGTTCACATCCTTCAGCGCATGCACCGGCCCGTCGTTGGTCTGGAACGTCAGATCCAGCGACCGCGCTTCGATGACGGTCCGGTTAATAGTTTCGCTTTTCATTCTATCGCCTTGATAAGTCTGGGTTTCGCGCCGCCGGCATGACCGCGCGATGCCTTGGCGTCAGACGCCGGTGTCCGGAATGCCCGACCGCTCCACTGGCCGCGGCGCAGTCAGCTCCTTCCAGCTGGACAGCGCCTTGTTCACCGATGTGTTGGCCTCGCGGGCGACAAACTTGCCGTGGCCCTCCTGACAGCGGATCTCGCCGTCATTCACCGCCACATGCCCGCGCGTGAGTGTGAAGCGCGGCAGGCCCTTCACCTCTTTGCCTTCAAAGACGTTGTAGTCGATCGAAGACTGCTGGGTGCCGGCCGAAATAGTCTTGCGTTTCTCCGGATCCCAGACCACCCGGTCGGCATCCGCCCCGACCAGCACCGCACCCTT
>CAJXHQ010000647.1 GCA_913054485.1 uncultured Paracoccaceae bacterium | reverse complement strand
TTTTATGAAAACATTTGCATTACTATTTTCATCCCCTAACCTGAATTGTCAACGCGGTAGAGGAGCCGCACGGCTACGGGTTGGGAGGCCCTGGATGGAGTTCATCTACTACTTTGGCGATGTCTTCTCGCCGCTGTCATTCATGCTCTTGCTGGGCGGCACCATTGGCGGGCTGATCCTGGGCGCAACGCCGGGTCTTTCGCCAACCATGGCCGTGGCGCTGCTGATCCCCTTCACGTTTCAGCTGGAAGCAACGCAGGGCCTGATCCTGCTGGGGGCGGCTTACACTTCAACCGTTGCGGGCGGAGCGGTTTCTGCGATCCTGCTGAAAATCCCCGGAGCGCCAGCCAATATCGCCACCACGCTCGACGGGCATACGATGGCCAAGAAGGGACAGGGCGCACGGGCGCTGCAGCTGTCTTTCCTGGCCTCTGCCGTGGGCGGGATCTTCGGGGTTCTGCTCCTGATTTTCCTGACACCGGTGCTGGCCGATTGGGCGCTGGCCTTTGGGCCGCCGCATCTGTTCTGGCTGGCGATCCTCGGAGTCACGGTGATCGGCTCGCTCGACTCTTCCTCTGTCGTGAAAGGGTTGCTGTCCGGCTGTATCGGGCTGTGGCTGGCCACCATCGGGTTCGACGATATCATGGGCGCGCAGCGCTTCATCTTCCACCCCAGCCTTGGCGGCGGCATCAACATCATCGCCGCCCTCATCGGGCTGTTCGCGATTCCGCAGGTGCTGACCATGTTCGCCAAGGGCCGCCATCCCGGTACGGCCGAGGTGATTGCAGTGCAAAAACACTCGGTCCTGGATGCCATGCGCGAACTGATCCGGCGGCCGCGCGCCCTGGCCATCGGCACCATAACCGGGTCCATCATCGGGTTGATCCCCGGTGTCGGCGGCCAGATCGCCGGGCTGGTGGCCTATGACCAGTCCAAGAAATTTTCGCCCGAGTCCGAGAAATTCGGCAAGGGTCACCCGGAAGGGGTGATCGCGGCCGAAAGCGCCAATAATGCCATGGTCGGCCCCTCGCTGGTGCCGCTTCTGACCCTGTCGATCCCCGGCAGCCCCACCGCTGCGGTGTTGCTGGGCGGGCTGCTGATCCACGGCATCTTCCCCGGCTCGGACTTGTTCGACAACCATCCGGAAGTGGCCTGGACCTTCATCAACTCGATGCTGATCGGGCAGGTTCTGATGTGCCTCTTCGGGCTTTATATCGCCGGTCTGGCGGCCCGCGTGGCGCAGGTGCCGCAATCGGTGATGGCCGCGGTGGTGCTGGCGCTGTCGGTCTTCGGGGCCTACTCGGTGCAAAGCTCGATGGGGGATGTCTACGTGATGGCCTGTCTGGGCGTGATGATGTTCTTCCTTGAGCGTTTCGGCTTTTCTGCCGCGCCGCTGGTGCTGGGGCTGATCCTCGGGCCGATTGCCGAGGCGAATTTCATCCAGGGCAGCATGATCGCCAATGCCACCGACGGCATGTCCGCCTATTTCCTCGGCGGCGCGCTGAACAAGCTGCTGATCATCCTGGTGCTGGCCTCCATCGCCTATTCCGCCTGGATGGAGCTGCGCCTGCGCCGTCACCAGCCCGCACCTGCCAAGGAGGCCCGCGCATGAGCCGCACGCAGCATATCCTGCCTTCGGGGCTTGTCTTTGCCACCGGTGCCTGGGTCGCCTGGGTGAGCTACACACAGGCCCCGGCCGAGGCCTTCCTGTTCCCCCGGCTGATCTCCACCGTTTTTGTGGTGCTGGCGGGCTGGACCTTTGCCAAGGCGCTGCTGGGATGGTCCAAGGTAGGCGCCGGGTTCACCCGCGGCATGGTGCTGAACCTGTTGCCGGGGCTCGCCGTCATGGCGGTCTATGTCTTCTGGGCTGCCAAGTCGCTGGGCTTTTACACCGCCACCACTGCCGCCTTTTTCATCCTGCTGTCGCTCTATGACCCCGCCTCGCACCGTGACGCGCGGGTCTGGGCCAAACGGGCAGTGATCACCGCTGGTTTCATGGCCGTCATGTATGCGCTCTTTGCGCTGCTGCTGAAGGTCTACACACCGCATGAAGTTCTATTCTGAGCCGGGAAAACACGGCTGCAACCTTTAGGGAGGAAACGCGATATGAAACGACTGATTACAGGGGCTGCCATGGCCCTGATGAGCCTGACCGGAGCCGCTGCCGCGGGGGACTACCCGGAACGCCCGGTGATGATGATGGTCTCTTAC
>CAJXHQ010000646.1 GCA_913054485.1 uncultured Paracoccaceae bacterium | reverse complement strand
GGCCGTGGTCTTTGGCGCGGCCTTCGGGCTTTCACCCAACTTCCGGTCAGCTACGCTACCTCTGACGAGGCCCTGAAAGAGGCCTGCGGCCGCATCCAGAGCTTCTGCGCCGCGCTGACCTAAGAGGACGAGCCATGGCTGCCGAGCTGCCCGACTACTACTTCCGCGTCCGCGACAACGGGGCCTTTGTGTTCCGCGTCGACACGGAGAACCGCCAGCGGCGGATCGAAATGGACCAGATCGCCGTGGTGAACATCCGCAACGGTGAAATCCGCCCCCATGGCGGCCGCGAGCTGACCGAACAGGACATGAGTGAAATCACCGCTTGGATGGAGGCGCGCATGGCGCTTCTCGCCAAGCGGGATATCGACGACATCCACCGCGCGGTGGATTACCTCAATACCACCACCCATTGGGTGCAGTCCAAGGCCGAGCCGGAACAGCTGGAACAGGTGACGGACGCGCTGCTGCTGGCGATGCACGACCTGCGCACCGTGCTGGTGCGCAAGAAGGCGGACCGGCTCTTGAAGGGCAAGGACTGACAGAGGCGGATTTCGTGTTAGTTCAGAGGCATGAGCGCCTCTGACATACCCCCGCCCTGGGACCCTGCCCCGATCTGCCGCTGGCTTCTGACCGAAGGCCGGATGCTGGAGGATCTGGACGCGGTGACGGCGGCACTTGGCCAGCGTATGAAAGCCGCAGGCGCGCCGGTCTGGCGGCTGCGCCTGTCGATGCGGGTGCTGCACCCGCTGACCACCGCCATCAGCGCCGTCTGGGAGGACGGCACCCGCGCGGCAGAACATATCACCACCGCCCACGGGCTGGAGGCGCAGCCTGCCTACAAGGGCAGCCCCATGGCCCGCATCAACGAGACCAGCCAGCCCTACCGCAAGCGGCTGGAAGATGATCTGGGGCCGGAAGACCATATTGTCCTGCACGAATTGAAAGCCCGCGGCGTCACCGATTACTACGGGCTGCGGGTGCTGTTCCGCTCCGGCAACGGCTGCATTCCCGTCTTCAACACCTGCCGCCCCGGCGGCTTCACTGACGCGGATATCGCTGCCTTCCACCGGATCTCCGACACCCTCGCCCCGATTGCCGAAGTCTTCTGCCTGCAGATCATCTCTGCCGCCGTGGCCGAGGCCTATCTGGGCCGGCGCAGCGGCCAGCGGGTGCTGGCGGGGCAGATCAGACGCGGCGATATTGAAACACTTCAGGCTGCCATCCTGATCAGTGACATCCGCGGCTGGACCACACTGAACGCCGAAATCGGCGCCGAAGCCGCGCTGATGCTGGCCAACCGCTACTTCGGCATCATGGGCGCCGCGGTGGAAGGTCACGGCGGCGAGATCCTGAAGCTGACCGGCGACGGGGTGCTGGCGGTGTTTCCCGCCGAAGCACAATCCGGGGCCGAGGCCTGCCAGAACGCCCTGAACGCCGCCCGCGCCGCCTTTGACACCGCGAAGGCCGCCGATCCTGCCCTGGGCCTCACCTTCGGCATCGGGCTGCATTTCGGAGAGGTGCTTTATGGCAACGTCGGCTCGGACACCCGGCTGGATTTCACCGCCATGGGGCCGGCCGTCAACGCCGTGGCCCGCATCGAAGGCCTGTGCGGCGAGCTGGGCCAGCCTCTCTTGTGTTCCGAAGAGTTCACAGAACTGGCGGGCGGCAGCTTCACCGAGGCCGCCTGCCGCCAGCTGAAGGGCGAGGCCCAGGCCCGCCGGGTGTTCACACCGTAAGACGTATCAGGCCGCCTCGGGCACCATATGCACGCCGCGCCGCCAGAAGCGCAGCATCAGCAGCACCGCCGCCGCGCCAAGCCCGGTGACCAGCCCCAGCCAGACGCCAATACCGCCCCAGCCCAGCACAAATCCCAGCACATAAGAGATCGGGATGCCCAGCGCCCAGTAGCTGATCCCGGCAATCACCATCGGTGCTGCCGTATCCTGCACGCCGCGCAGCACGCCCAGCGCAATCGCCTGCAAGCCATCCACCAGCTGGAACAGCGCCGCTACAACCAGAAGACCGGTGCCGATAGCAATGATCTCCGCTTTGCGCGGCTCGTCCGGATCCAGGAAGGCGGTGATCAGCGTTTCCGGGATCAGCAGGAAGACGGCAATTGCTATCACCGACATGCCCAGCGACATCGCCGTCACCACCCTGGTGCCGCGCGCCAGATGCGCCCGGTCGCCGCGCCCCAGCGCATTGCCTGCGC
>CAJXHQ010000645.1 GCA_913054485.1 uncultured Paracoccaceae bacterium | reverse complement strand
GTGATCCAGGTGATGGAGGGCCGCCATTGTTTCGAACACCTGACGGTCGAAGAAAACCTGCTGACCGGCGCCTATACGCGCGGTGACAGCAAGGCGGACATTCAGGCCGATTTGGAGATGGTCTACACGTACTTCCCGCGCCTGAAGGAGCGCCGCCGCAGCCAGGCGGGCTATACCTCGGGCGGGGAGCAGCAGATGGTTGCCATGGGCCGCGCGCTGATGAGCCGGCCGGAGACGATCCTGCTGGACGAACCTTCGATGGGGCTGGCACCGCAGCTGGTGGAGCAGATTTTTGAGATCGTGAAGTCGATCAATGAACAGGAAGGCGTGACTTTCCTGCTGGCGGAGCAGAACACCAATGTGGCGCTGCGTTATGCGCATTACGGCTACATCCTGGAATCGGGCCGCGTGGTGATGGACGGCCCGGCGGCGGAGCTGCGCGAGAACCCGGATGTAAAGGAATTCTACCTGGGTATGTCGGATGAGGGGCGCAAAAGCTTCCGCGATGTGCGCTCCTACCGCCGCCGCAAGCGGTGGTTGAGCTGATGCGGGGTGATGCGATGAATAATTACGACACATTGGAAGTCCGCTCGGCGGATCAGCGGGCCGCTGACCTGGCCACGGCCCTGTCGCAGCAGATCGCGCGGGCCAAACAGGCCCCTGGCTTTGCCGCCTTCCTGGCGGATGCGGACCCGGCTGCGGTCATTTCGGCCGAGGCGCTGGCGGCGCTGCCGGTGCTGCGAAAATCAGACCTGACATCGGCGCAGGGGGCGAATTCTCCTCTGGGCGGCTTCACCGTGAAGCCTGCCAGCGGTTTTGCCCATATCTTCCAGTCGCCGGGGCCGATCTATGAGCCGGGTGAGGTGAGCCACGACTGGTGGCGCATGGGCCGCTTCCTGCATGCGGCGGGCATTGGCCAGGGCGACGTGGTGCAGAACTGTTTTGGCTACCACCTGACGCCCGCCGGCATGATCTTTGAAAGCGGCGCGCGCGCCGTGGGGGCGGCAGTGCTGCCTGCGGGCACCGGCCAGACCGAGCTGCAGGTGACTGCCGCGCGTGATGTGGGTGCCACCTCTTATGCGGGCACGCCGGACTTTCTGAAAGTGATCCTCGACAAGGCCGATGCCATGGGGGTTGAGCTGGGCTTTACCAAGGCTGCTGTCGGCGGCGGCGCGCTTTTCCCCAGTCTGCGCCAGGAATATGCCGATCGCGGGATCGCCTGCCTGCAATGCTACGCCACCGCGGATCTGGGCAATATCGCCTATGAAAGCGCGGCGATGGAGGGGATGATCGTGGACGAACAGGTCATCGTCGAGATCGTCACCCCCGGTACCGGCACTCCTGTGGCGCCGGGCGAGGTGGGGGAGGTTGTGGTGACCACGCTCAATCCTGATTATCCGCTGATCCGCTTTGCTACCGGCGACATGTCGGCGGTGCTGCCGGGCATTTCCCCCTGCGGGCGCACCAATATGCGTATCAAGGGCTGGATGGGTCGCGCCGACCAGACCACCAAGACCAAGGGCATGTTCGTGCGCCCGGAACAGGTGGCGGCGCTTGTCGGCAAGCATGATGAAATCGTCAAGGCCCGCGTCATCGCCGCCCGCGACGGCGAGATGGACACGATGACCGTGCAGATCGAGGCCACAGACGGCGACGAGGTGGCCTTTGCG
Source organism: uncultured Paracoccaceae bacterium (assembly GCA_913054485.1). Taxonomy (GTDB): domain Bacteria; phylum Pseudomonadota; class Alphaproteobacteria; order Rhodobacterales; family Rhodobacteraceae; genus FREY01. The sequence continues at coordinate 546 of CAJXHQ010000645.1, read as the reverse complement.
CGCTCTGTCGTGGAGGTGCTGAAGCTGAAAGGCAAGGTCGAGGTCGTCGCCCCCGGCGCGCTGCCGAAGGACGGGCTGGTGATCGAGGATCAGCGCAGCTACGATTGACGGAAGCCCTTCCTTGGCAGAGCCTTGGAGGGGTTAGCCCTTGGCTGGAAGGTACACCACATCCGCCCGCAGAACGTGTTTTGCGCCTTGTGTTACCGGATCGCCCCGATGGGAAAGGGGGCGATGGAATACCACAGCTTTGCCTGTTGCAGGCTCAATAGTGAAGTCTGCGAAGACATGGGGCGAGAACACGTCCGCAAACCGGGTGCCGCCTCCTTTAAACCCTTCGTTCAGGTAGATCAGCAGCGTGAACAGGCTCTCGCGCCCGTCGTCCGCACGGTAAGAACCGTCCTGATGCCAGTCAAAGAACTGTCCCGAAGTGTAGCGGTATAAGCGGAAGCGCTCGTTTAGCCCGGCTGCGGCGCGGCCTTTGAAACTAGGGGGCACGATGGTGCGCGCTGTGTCCCATAGTTTTGCCGCAAGTGCCGGGTTGTCGCA
>CAJXHQ010000644.1 GCA_913054485.1 uncultured Paracoccaceae bacterium | reverse complement strand
GCTGGGCGTTGCGACGATTGGGGAAAAGCGGGCATAGGTGCCTTGTTAGGGTCCATTTCCCTAATTCAAGAATACCCTGTCAAACTACTGATCAGTCGATAGATCTTGGCGCTCCAACGGCGATTAAGTTTAAATACCAAACAAGAAACGATGTCGTCGCCCATGATAACAGGGGGAAGGTGCTGAGGTTGTGCGACCACTAAGTTTAGCAGCAATGCCCGTTCAACGAACACAGCTGGCCCCAATACCAAATCGACTTTGTGCGTCACCGACTGCGACTTCCACAAATCATCAACCCAACCAGGAAACCTCTTGTTTAGCTGCCTATACAATCGTCCCAACGTCCGGAAGTTGATCAAAACAAATATTAAATGAATAAATCCCATAGCTAGTTATAGCGCAGGCGGTTCAACCGGGGGAACAAATTTTTCCATATCCTCGGCTTCGAACACAGCTTTCAGCCCGGTGCGATGGTCGGGATAGCGTAGATTCACTCCCAGCTCTTCTTGAATCCGAGTGTTTTTGACCCGCTTATTCTCGCTGTAGAAGCTGCGCGCCATTGGGGTCATAGCGGCCTCCTCAAACGGCACTTCGGGTGGCATGGGTAGGCCCAGCAGTTCAGCCGCATAGCTGAGTACGTCTTGGGGCGGCACCGGGACATCGTCACAGACATTGTAGATCGCCCCAGGATTGGGTTGGGCGATCGATGCGGCCAACACCTGAGCGATATCGTCCACATGAATGCGCGAGAACACCTGTCCCGGCTTGATGATGCGGCGCGCCTTACCGGACATAAGCTTGGCAAAAGGCCCGCGGCCGGGCCCGTAGATGCCGGCCAGCCGGAAGATATGCAGCGGCAGGCCCGGCACGGCCTGCCAGCCCTGTTCCGCCTGGACCCGCCATTGCCCGCGCAGCGACGCGGGTGCCGGCGGGGTCTCCTCATCCACCCAGGCCCCGTCCTGATCGCCATAAACCGCGGTGGTCGAAAGATACCCGAACCAGCGCAGGTCCGGCGCCGCCGCAATCCGCGCGGCCATCGCTGCCAGCACAGGATCGCCCTGATCCGCAGGCGCAATGGAATGCAGAATATGGCTCACCCCTTCCAGCGGGATGTCCTCGCCCGGCCATTGGAACATCGGGATTCCGGCGTCCGTGACCGGTTCCCGCGCGGTACCGATCACGCGCCAGCCCCGGGGCAGCAGCCTCTTCGCAAGCGCCTGAGCCGTATAGCCAAAGCCGAGGCAAAGCAGTGTCTTCGTCATGCCTGCATAAATGCGCAAAGACACGGCGTGGCGCAAGACTTGATTCGAATCCATTTCGCGCCTTTCATGACCGGATGCGTGACCAGAAACCGGATCTCTCCTCTGCCTATGCCCTCTCCTCGCCCGAGGACTCCAAACGCCTCTACGCGGATTGGGCCAACACCTATGATCAGAGTTTTGCAAAAGACAGCCGGTACCAGCTGCACCTGCTCACCGCGCGGGCCTTCGTGCAGGCCGGCGGGCGCGGCCCGGTGCTGGATGCAGGCGCTGGAACCGGCCTCTGCGGGGCGGAGCTCGCCGCCCTCGGCACAGGCCCGATCGACGCCACCGACATCAGCCCCGACATGCTGGCCCAGGCGCTGCGCAAGGACGTCTACCGCGACGTGATCGAAGCTGATCTGCTGGAGGGCCTTCCGGTGCCGCCCGGCAGCTATGCCGGGGTGGTCTCCTCCGGCACCTTCACCTGCGGCCACGTCGGCCCCGAGGCGCTGCCAGCCCTCCTGCGCGCCGCCCGTCCCGGAGCCCAGTTTGCCCTGTCCATCAATGCCGTAGAACCAGACATGAAGTATGCCCGCGACAGCGCCAAGCAACACGAGGTTTCGGATTAGGACTTCGGCGATCCAGACAACTTCAAGCCCAGCCTGTCCGGGCCCGAAGGGTTGCTGCCAGTAGGCGACGGTAAACGCGATCAGCACATAGATTGATCTGTCTGAGACCTGGAGCCAGTTTTGAAAGACCCATCGCGCAAAGCTGATCGGCCGGGGCGGCCAGAGCCAATAAGGTGCATAGGCAACCGGCAACGCAGGGTGGAGAAACCATTCCGAGACATTGGTGCGGGCTCTGAGGTGCCATCGTCTTGTTTTCTATCCATCGGCCATGGGCTTTCTACGGTTTGTAGATGTGTTTTGCATGTAGTGGCACTTTCGATCAGAAAATTAAAACAATTAAAAATTGCGA
>CAJXHQ010000643.1 GCA_913054485.1 uncultured Paracoccaceae bacterium | reverse complement strand
GGCTCTTGCGCCGCGCCGCAGGCGCGGCGCCCGGCCCAACGCCAAGGGACATCCGGCAGGGTGTTCCGCGGGGGCGGGAGAGCGCCGGATAGCCGATGCCTGGCAACCAACCGGCCGGGGCGTCAGTTCGCAATGGGAAAGTACCCGGATGACCAGAATATCGGCTTCCCGGCCAAGGATCACCTTACAAGCGTTCAACTGCTCCAGCGGCATCACATCGGCTTCGCAGCCAAGACCCCGCTTTGAAACCGATGTGCCAAAATCAACGGACTGCCCGACCCTCTCACCGGTCTTGCAGTGCCGCAGTCTCAGATCCGCTGTACCGCCGGTTTCTATCTTCTGTCCGGCGATAGATGTGCTCTACCTATCTCAGGCCCAGGCCCCCTCCACAACGCTCTCCGGACCCCGCACCACATAGGTTTCAGCCGCGGCCATAAACTCCGGCCAGCGCGGATCCGCAAAGGGCATGCAGAGATCAATGTCACGGAGAGGCGGGATCGGCATGTGCCAGAACCGCCAGCCCACTGACGATCTGATAGGGCGGACGGTGGCGGGCAGCTTTGCGGATAATCCATTCCAGAGCGGCTCTTTGCTGGTGTTCTGGCGCACCGGAAATCGGTTCAATCTCAGAAAATAGACAATACAAAACCCAGACAGAGAGCAGGGCAGCCCGGCCCGGTGTCAACTTGCTTTCCCGCCCGCAGTACGCTGACGCGCGAAGGACGAGGCAGCCTGCTGATTCAGGCCTCTGACCGGAAGTGCTGAGGCATCAACCGCTGTGCGCGGAGCAACAGAAGGCAAAGGGTTATGCGTCCTAGCGAAAAACTGCGAAGGGGTGGTGTTTGCTATGACAGGTGTGCGGGACAAAACCCCATTTCGCTGCGCCATCTCCCAAAGGCTGATGTCTGAGCATCACGACATCGCGCCCCAACACGTCGGGCCTATTTTGTTGAAAAACTCTTGTTTGATGAGGGCCTGAACTGCTGATTCAATTCCTGTGATTGGGGGAGGCATTGGCAATGCCGGGACCGAGGCAGGAAGCGCAAGCCGCTTTGTTCTGCGAGTTCTCGCTGGAGGATCACGTTCCTCAAGACCACCTGCTGCGCTTGATAGATCGATTTGTCGATCTGAGTGGCATCCGCGCCCATTTGGCGGATTTCTTCAGTCACACGGGCCGCCCTTCCGTTGATCCTGAGCGGCTGATCCGGATGCTGTAGGTCGGCTATTGCGTCGGCATCCGATCGGAGCGGCGGCTCTGCGACGAGGTGCATTTGAACCTCGCTTATCGCTGGTTTTGTCGTCTCGATTTGAATGATCGCATCCCTGACCATTCGACCTTTTCCAAGAACCGGCACGGGCGATCTCGGGAGAGTGAGTTGCTGCGCAATCTGTTCGAGAATGGACCTTGTCACGCCATTGGTCCGAGTGACAATGGCGAATGGTCGCACGCTGCATCGAAGAAGGACTTGCCAGCGGGCAGCGTATGGCAGTGGACGCCAGCCTGATCGAATCGGATGCGAACAAACAGAACGCGACGCCGAAGGAAGGCTGGGATGCATCGACGATCAACGCGACCGAGGCGCCCCGAGCGGTGCGCGAGCATCCCGACACGCTGGACGAGGACGCCTTTGGTGCGGCCAGCGAGGTCCAGCCCAAGTTCACTTCCCATTCTGGCCCCGCAAGCCAATGGAGTAAGGAGGGTCAGAAAACGATCCAGTGAATCGTTTCCCCGACGAACGGCCCGCAAAGGCCCTGCATTCTTCAGCTATTCCGACAATTACCTGATCGGCAAGGCTGGACGCCCCGATGGCACCTGGACACGCACAGATCTCGACTGGGATGCAGAGAATGATCAATACATCTGCCCTGAGGGTCACGCGCTCAAGCAGTTCCGCCGGAATTATTCCGATCCGAACCAGGGCCCGGCGGGCAAGGGTCGCGCGAAGTACCGTTCTCTGAAACTGACCTGCAAGGTTTGCCCATCCAAGCCGAACTGCTGCCCCAACACTTACGCCAGGTCTATCACCCGTGAAGAACACGAAGATGCCCGCCAAGTTGCCAGGGATTTGGCTAAAACTGATGAATACGTGATTGCGATGAAGCTCCGAAAGAAGCTCGAAATGCTCTTCGCCCACCTGAAACGCATTCTCGGCCTCGGTCGGCTTCGATTACGTGGCCCGTGCGGTGCAGATGACGAATTTCTCCTCGCCGCAACTGCCCAAA
>CAJXHQ010000642.1 GCA_913054485.1 uncultured Paracoccaceae bacterium | reverse complement strand
GGGGGAATCAATTGAAGAAATACGACAAGTCATGGACGACCTGCGCGCCGCAAACGTGGATTTCCTGACCGTGGGCCAATACCTGCAGCCCACACCGAAACATCACCCGATCGACCGGTTCTGGGAGCCGGAGGAATTTGCGCAAGTAGAGCAGATCGCCCGGTCGAAAGGGTTCTTAGGCGTCTCAGCAACTCCGCTGACCCGCTCGTCATTCCACGCGGATGAAGATTTTGCCGCCCTGAAACAGGCCCGTCATCAGGCACTGGCCGCTGGGGCATAAAGAGTAACGCATTGGGAGGGTAACCATGGAAGCGTTAAATACTATTGTCGGTGCCATTAATGGCATCGTCTGGGGGCCGCTGATGCTGGTCCTGATCCTGGGGGTGGGTTTCTTCCTCCAGGTTGGTTTGAAATTCATGCCGATCCTGCGCATCGGCACCGGCTTCAGCCTGCTGTTCAAGGGCCGTGAAAGCCAGGGCGAGGGCCAGATCAGCCCGTTCAACGCGCTGATGACTGCGCTGTCGGCCACCATCGGCACCGGCAACATCGCCGGCGTCGCCACCGCCGTCTTCCTCGGCGGGCCGGGTGCCTTGTTCTGGATGTGGATGACCGCGCTGGTCGGCATGGCCACCAAATACAGCGAGGCTGTCTGCGCGGTGAAATTCCGCGAGCAGGACGAAGAGGGCAACTACGTCGGCGGGCCGATGTATTACATCAAGAACGGCCTCTCCGCGTCTTGGTATTGGCTGGCGCCTGCCTTCGCGCTTTTCGGCGGCATCGCGGCCTTCGGCATTGGTAACGGTGTGCAGGCCAACGGTGTGGCAAGCGTGCTGGAAGCCAACTTCGGCCTCAACACTTCGCTGACCGGTGTGATCCTGATGGGTCTGACCGCAGCCGTGATCCTCGGCGGCATCACCCGTATCGGCAACGTTGCCGGCAAGCTGGTGCCCTTCATGGCCGTGGCCTATATTGCTGCGGGCCTGCTGGTCCTGCTGCTGAACGCTGATGCCCTGGGCAACGCCCTGTCGCTGGTCTTCACCCATGCCTTCACACCGTCCGCTGCTGAAGGCGGCTTTGCCGGTGCTGCTGTCTGGGCCGCCATCCGCTTTGGTGTGGCACGCGGTGTCTTCTCCAACGAGGCCGGCCTCGGCTCCGCTCCGATCGCCCACGCCGCAGCCGAGACCAAAGGTCCGGTGAACCAGGGCCTGGTCGCCATGCTCGGCACCTTCATCGACACCATCATCGTCTGCTCGATCACCGGTCTTGCGATTATCGCCTCCGGCGCATGGATCTCCGGCGAAAGCGGCGCGGCACTGACCTCGCTGGCGTTTGAGACCTCCCTGCCCGGCTTCGGCGGCGCCTTCATCGCGGTTGCCCTGTCGATCTTCGCCTTCACCACCATCATCGGCTGGTCCTACTACGGCGAGAAATGCGTGGAGTTCTTCCTGGGCGTCAAATCGCTGCTGCCCTACCGCGTGTTGTGGATCGTGATGATCTACTTTGGCGCTACCGCAGACCTCGGCTTCATCTGGCTTTTGGCCGACACGCTGAACGCCATGATGGCAATCCCGAACCTGATCGCCCTCGCGCTGCTCAGCCCGGTTGTCTTCAAACTGACCAAAGAGTTCTTCGCAACGGACGGCCAGTCCGAAGAAGCCAAAGGCACAGCGGCTGAATAACAGCCCGCTCAAACACCGGGAGGCGCGGCCTGCGCTGCGCCTCCCAGCCACCACTCACACTTTTTCAAAGAAGGCTGACCCCATGACCGGCACAGCAAAACGCACACCGCTTTATGACCTGCACGTCGAGCTTGGCGGCAAGATGGTCGATTTCGCCGGCTGGGAGATGCCGGTGCAATATCCCATGGGCATCATGGGCGAACATAAGCACTGCCGTGAGAAGGCCGCGCTCTTCGACGTGTCCCACATGGGTCAGGTGATCCTGAAGGGCGAAAATGTTGGCGAACAGCTCGAGACCCTCTGCCCGCAGGCCTTTGCGACCCTGAAAGCAGGCAAGGCCCGCTACGGGTTCTTCACCAATGCGGACGGCGGCATCATGGATGATCTGATCGTCTCCAACGCAGGCGATCACTATTTTGTCGTCGTCAATGCCGCCCTGCGCCACCAGGACATCCCGCATATGGCGGAAAACCTCGACGGCGTAGACGTGACCGAGATCTTCGACCGCGCGCTGGTCGCGGTCCAAGGCCCGAAGGCCGAGGATGTGGTC
>CAJXHQ010000641.1 GCA_913054485.1 uncultured Paracoccaceae bacterium | reverse complement strand
CGGGGGTATGGTATGTTTTGGCCATCGTAGTCCCCTCAGGTGCGCAGCTGCGAGCCTTTGAGGCTGATCGCGTCATTCACGCGGTTCAGCACCCAGGCCATGGTGTAGTTAATTGCAAGGAAGCCCCCCATCAGGATCGCGATGAGCTCCAGCGTCTGGCCGCTCTGGTTGATCGAGGTGGAGATCACGAAGAAGAAGTCGACAAAGCCAATTGCGATCCCGATCGTGGTGGATTTGAACAGCCAGACATATTGGTTGATCAGCGTCGGCAGCACCGCGCGGATCGCCAGCGGCAGGCGGATGCGGGTGAAGGTCTGCCAGGGGGTAAGGCCCAATGCATGGCCTGCCTCGCTCTGGCCTTTGCCGACCGCGTTGAATCCTGCGCGGACAATCTCGCCGATGTAAGCCGCGCCGTAGATGGAAATGGCGACGATGCAGGACAGCAGCTCGGGCGAGATACGGACGCCTTCGCGGAAATTCAGACCCTTCAAGTAGGGCAGGTTCACCAGCGGTGTCTCAGGGATGCGACCCAACCAGAGGCAGAGCAGAACGCCAGCCGCAGCCGCGCCCCAGAGGCCGCGTTTGAGGCTGCGTTTGGCGCCTTCATCCATCCGCGCGAAACGGCGGGAGGCGCTGACCCAGATGACAAGGCTGGCTGCCAGCACCAGCAGGATCACCGCAATGAAGACAGAGCCGCCGGTGACGTTCAGCCCCGGAAAATAGAACCCGCGGCCGGTGATGAAGATAGTGCCGCCAATGTCATAGGCCTGTTTCGGTTTCGGCAGCGAGGTCAGGATCGCGTACCAGAAGAACAGTTGCAGCAGCAGCGGCACATTGCGGAAAATCTCCACGAATGTTGCGCCGATCAGCCCTGCCATCTTGTTGCCCGAGACCCGCATGACGCCGATCACCGTGCCCAGCACTGTGGCGATGGACAGCGAGATCGCGCCAAGAAAAAGCGAGTTCAGGATGCCCACCCAGATCACCCGCAGATAGGTGTCGGAGGTGGAAAACTCGATCAGAGAGAAATTGACGTCCCAGCCGGCGGCGCGGTTCAGAAACCAGAGGTCAGCCCCTGTGCGTCTAGGTTCACCTTGGCGGTGATGGCAAAGACCGCGGCAAGGGCCACAAGGCTGCCGACAAACAGCATCTGCGCGGCACTGTCGCGGAAGGATTTCTTTTTCAGGAGAGCCAGCATAGCACCATCCGCAGCGGGGAAGGAATACGGAGGCCGGAGGCCGGGCGGGGCTCCGGCCTGGGGACAGATCAGTCCAGCATCAGCGGGTAGAAGACGCCGCCGTTGGTGTAGAGATTGTTCATTGCGCGCGGCAGGCCATAGGGTTCGCCGACGTTGCGCTCGAAGATCTCGGCGTAGTTGCCGACTTCCTTGATCAGGTTGTAGCCAAAGTCATCCGACAGGCCGAGGCGCTCGCCGTAGCCCGGGGTCACGCCAAGGAACTTGCCGATCTGCGCCGAGGGCGGGTTGGCGCGGATCTCGTCCACGTTGGCTTGGGTGATGCCGTTCATCTCAGCAAACCACAGCGAGGAGACCATCCAGTTCATCACGTCCAGCCACTTGGGGTCGCCCTCGGGCACGATGATGCCTTCCGGCTCCAGTGCGATCACATCGGGCAGGATCACGTGATCTTCGGGGTTGGCGGATTTGGCGCGGGCCGCGGCCAGCGGCGGTGCGAGCAGGGTCAGACCGTCGCAGCGGCCGTTGAAATAAGCGCTGCGCACTTCGTCGCCGCTTTCAAAGACGATCAGCTCGGCTTCGATGCCAATCTTTTCGATATAGGCGGCCAGGAAACGCTCGGTCGAGGTGCCGGCCGACACACAGATCGAACCGCCGTCCAGATCGGCCACGCTTTCCGCGCCGAGGTCCGCGTTCACCATGACGTGGAAGGAGGCCACGAAATAGGGGCGCGAATAGGCCAGGTTCAGCTCGGTGTCGCGGCTCTGGCTCCAGCCTGAGAGTTTGATCACAACGTCGATGTCACCCGACTGCAGCGCCGGCCAGCGCTGTGCCCAGCTGATCGGAACGATTTCCAGATGGCCCTCGGATTTGCCGAAGAGCGAGGCCGCCAGTCCCTTGCACATGTCGATGTCCAGGCCTTTCCAGTTGCCCTGATCATCCACCTCGGCAAAGCCCAGATAGCTGCCGTTATGGGAAGTTGTGTTGCAGGTGGTGCGTATTTACCGATCATGAGTGATGAAGCTATGATTGTAGATAAGACAGG
>CAJXHQ010000640.1 GCA_913054485.1 uncultured Paracoccaceae bacterium | reverse complement strand
GATCTGGCTTTATTGTAGAGGATGATTATGACGGCGAGTTTTACTTTGGAAACTCGCCTCAGCCTGCCCTTCGCAGCATTGATGCAAGCGAGCGGGTGATCTTTGACGGGACGTTCTCCAAATCGTTGTTCCCGTCACTCCGGCTGGGTTTCACGGTGGTGCCGCAGCGGATGATCGAGGCGTTCGATCAGCTGTTTGCCTCATGGGTCAGCGGCCCGCCCACCATGACTCAGGCGATCGTCGCAGACTTTATGGATGAAGGGCATTTCGCAACGCATATCCGCCTGATGCGGCGGCTGTATAAAGCGCGGTTCGACTCGTTGATGGAGGCCTCGCAGGCGTTGAAAGGTGCTATCGATGTCCAGCCAACCTCTGGCGGCTTCCATACGCCAGCCTTCCTTGCGCCGGAACTGGACGAGGCAAAGGTGATCGCCCAGGCGGCTGAGCGCGATGTCACGCTGGTGCCGCTCAACCGGTACTGCCTGGCTCCGATCGAGGCGAAGGGGTTTGCCATCGGCTTTGGCAGTGCCACGCCTGAGGAAATCCGGAAAGGAATTGAGGTGATGCGCGGCCTGCCGGAGCTGCGGAAAAAATTGGTCTGATGATTTTGTCGAATTGGATATGATTTTAAATCCAATGCGAGCCTAGGGTCTAGGGCAGTAGAGACCGGGACGATGTAGGTACACTTGGGGAAAGAGTATGGTCAACGCAGCGCTGCAAAACATACGCCACGTCGCGTTTTGGCGGGATCAGCTGGGGCCGGACCCGGTTGAAGCGGCTCCGGTCCCGAAGAAGACCGACGTGCTGATCGTTGGTTCGGGCTATACCGGGCTGAGCGCCGCGATCCAGACGGCACGCGCCGGGCGCAGCTCTCTGGTGCTGGATTCCGGCGATCTGGGATTTGGCTGCAGCTCACGCAATGGCGGTCAGATCAGCACCAGCGTCAAGCCGTCTCTGCCAAAGCTGACCAAGATGTTCGGCGAGCAGCAGGCCCGCGACATCCGCGCCGAGGGCACTACAGCTCTGGAATGGCTGGCGGATTTCATGAAAACCGAGGCGCTGGACTGCGATTTCATCCGCTCGGGCCGCTATCACGCCGCGCATACGCCGCACCACTACGAGGCGCTGGTGCGCGACGCCGAAAACATGCGCCGCAACGAAGGTGTCGAGTGTTTTGCAGTTCCGCGCAAAGATCAGCGCAGCGAGCTGGGTTCGGACGTGTATTTCGGTGGCGTGGTGTTCCCGAAGCACTCAGCGGTAGACCCGGCGAAGATGCATCGGGAGTTTCTGCGCAAAGCTCGCGAAGCCGGCGCGGCAGCCATTGGCAACTGCGCGGTGACCAATATCGAGAAAACTCCGATTGGTTACACCGTTACGACGGAAAAGGGCATCGTTCAGGCAAGTGACGTGATCGTTGCGACCAATGGCTATTCGACCAATCTGGTGCCGTGGTTGCGCCGCCGGATCATTCCGATCGGCAGCTACATCATCGCAACTGAGGAGCTGCCGCAGGGGGCAATCGACACCTTATTCCCTACCAACCGCATCGCCAGCGACACCTGCAAGGTGCTGTATTACTATCGTGCGACGCCGGACCGGAAGCGGGTTCTGTTTGGTGGCCGGGTGTCTGCGGTTGAGATGGATACAACCGCCAGCGCGCCGCTCCTTTACGAAAAGATGTGCAGAACCTTCCCTGAGCTGCGCGGCTGCAAGGTCAGCCACAGCTGGAGCGGGACAGTGGCCTACAGTTTTGACGAACTGGCCCATACAGGCGTGCATGACGGAATTCACTACGCCCAGGGCTACTGCGGCTCGGGCGTGTCGATGGCCAGCTATCTGGGCATGCGGGTCGGGCAGAAGGTTCTGGGTCTTGCCGAGGGCAGGACTGCCTTTGACAGCCTGCAGTACCCGACGCGGCCGTTCTACACCGGCAAGCCTTGGTTCCTGCCGGCAGCGGTTGCCTACTATCGCTGGGTGGACACTTGGCAGAGCCGCGCGGCTTTGGCGCGGGCCTGACGGGCAAACGGCACCAGGTCCGGCGCGAGCAGCGCCATGCCTTGATTGAGATTCAACAGGAGGAAGACATGAAATTAAGAACCACACTGACACTGGCGGCATCCTTGATGGCGACCACTGCAATTGCACAGGACAAGCAGATCACTGTAGCGTCCTGGGGCGGCTCCTATCAGGAAGCCCAGAGCAAGGCTTTGTTCGAGCCGGCCGAGGCCCAGATGGGCATCAAGGTCAGGCAGG
>CAJXHQ010000639.1 GCA_913054485.1 uncultured Paracoccaceae bacterium | reverse complement strand
TGAAAGCAGTGGCTTATTTGAAGCAGTTTCAGTTACCGGCATGTTTGGAACCGCCGCGACTTCGACCCAGCTGGCAGAAATCCGCTACGCACTCTCGGCCGACCGGACTGAACCCTACGCGCCCTGACAGCTGACAGGTCGCATCCTGTACAAAAAAGGCCGGGCAAACCGCCCGGCCTTTTTCGGTTTCATTGCCCGCGGATCAGGCGCGGCGGCGGCGTCCGCCGGCACGGCCACCCCGGCCACGGCCCTCTTCGCCTTCTTTGGAAGGAGCCTTGTTGGCCTTGATCCACTCAGCACCATGCGGGTCATTGTCGGTCAGGAAGTTGGCGGCGCGGATGGCCTCCATTTCCTTGCCGGCGCGCGGCTTGGTGGAGCCCAGACCAAACATCTGAACAAAGGCTTCGTCTTCCATGCCCTCGGGCAGGATGATACCGGCAGCTTCAACTTCGGCTTTCTTCTCGGCAATCTTTTTCTGGCCGATGGGCAGCGCCACCGGGTTCATGATCGCCGAGGTCATGCCAGCGCCCATTGCCATCGGCAGGAAGGCGTTGTTGATGCCGTGACGGTTCGGCAGGCCGAAGGAGATGTTGGAGGCACCGCAGGTGGTGTTCACGCCCAGCTCTTCGCGCAGACGGCGCACAAGGGCAAAAACCTGCAGACCGGCTGTGCCCATGGCACCGATCGGCATCACCAGCGGGTCGACCACGATGTCATGCGCCGGAATGCCAAAATCGGCTGCGCGCTCAACAATCTTTTTAGCGACTTCAAAGCGCACATCGGGATCTTCCGAGATGCCAGTGTCATCGTTGGAGATCGCCACAACCGGCACGTTGTACTTCTTGACCAGCGGCAGAACAAATTCCAGGCGGTCTTCCTCGCCGGTGACCGAGTTCAGCAGCGGGCGGCCCTCGGCGGCCTGCAGGCCGGCTTCCAGCGCTTCCGGAACCGAACTGTCGATGCAGAGCGGCACCTCGACCAGGCCCTGAACCAGCTCGACGATCTTGCGCATCAGCGGCGGCTCGGTCTCGTTGGGGTTCGGGTTCGAGTTGTAAACCACCCCTGCATTGATATCGAGGATGGTGGCACCGGCCAGAACCTGGGCCACGGCGTCTTTTTCAACGGTGGAGAAATCGCCCGCTTCCAGTTCGGCCGCCAGTTTCTTGCGGCCGGTGGGGTTGATGCGTTCGCCGATGACGCAGAACGGCTCGTCAAAGCCAAGGACCGCGGTTTTTGTTTTTGATTCTACGACTGTACGGGTCATGGCTAATCCTTAGGAATTGACCGGCTTCGCGGATGCGCCGCCGTTGTTGATCGCCCAGTTGGCATTGGTCTTGATGCCGCCCAGCGGGAAGAAATGCACGTTGGTGATGTTGAAGTCCGGGTTCTCCGCCTTGTAGGCGGCGAGTTCGGCCAGAACATCGGTCGGCTCGTAGGGCAGCAGCAGCTTGGAGACGTCCATAGCACGTTTCTGCAGCACTTTCAGAGACGGGCCGACGCCGCAGGCGATGGCAAATTTGATCAGTGTCTGCAGCTTGGCAGGACCCGCGATACCGATATGGATCGGGATATCAACGCCCGCCGCTTTGACGCTGTTGGCCCATTCGATGATCGGCTTGGCGTCAAAGGCAAACTGGGTCGCCAGCGCCATGGAGGCATCCGTGCGCTCAGAAAATTTCTGTTTCCACTGCAGCGCCTCGTCGACCAGTTTGGTGGAGCCGTCGGGATCAATGTCCTTGTTGCCCTCCGGGTGGCCGGCCACATGCAAGTTGGTAAAGCCTGCCTTGTCGAAAAGGCCAGTTTCCAGCAGCTGCATAGAGGAATGGTAGTCGCCATGCGGCTTGGCAACACCGCCAGCAAGCAGCAGCGCCTGTTTGACGTTTGCCTCGCCCTGGTAGCGGGCGATCCAGTCGGCCAGCGTGGCCTCGTCCTTGATGATGCGCGCCGGGAAATGCGGCATCACTTCATAGCCTTCGGCGTTGATGCGCTTGGCGGTCTCGACCATCTCTTCGATCGGAGTGCCTTCGATATGGGCGATATAGACGCGGGTGCCGGCCGGCAGCAGGTCACGGAAATCATCGACCTTGGCAGCGGTGCGCGGCATCACCTCGATGGAGTATCCATCCAGGAAAGCCTCGACCTGCGGGTTGACGGTCTGCGGAGCAGCGGCGTCACGTTTCTTGAAATTCAGCAAAGCCATTACCGGCCTCCCTCACTGGTGTCAGGCTTGCGCCCATCCGTCATTTGCGATCAGCGTCTTC
>CAJXHQ010000638.1 GCA_913054485.1 uncultured Paracoccaceae bacterium | reverse complement strand
CGTTGCATCTCTACTTCTATTCTTTCACGGCGCAGGGGAAGAAGCTGAAGTTTGACCCGCGGCCACTGATGGTGAAGGGGCGGCAGTTCACCCTGGGCGGGCAGATCCGGGATAACATGTTCTGGACGCTGGCCAGCGGCGTCTTCTTCTGGACCGCTTACGAGGTATTGATGTTCTGGGCCATGGCCAACGGCTGGGCGCCGATGCTGACCTGGGCGGCGCATCCGGTCTGGTTCCTGGCGCTGTTCTGGCTGATCCCGATCTGGGAGAGCTTCTATTTCTACTGGATCCACCGGCTGCTGCATGTGCCGTTTTTCTACAAACATGTGCATGCGCTGCATCACCGCAATATCAACGTCGGCCCCTGGTCGGGCATGTCGATGCATCCGGTAGAACATGCGATCTACCTTGGCTCGGTGCTGATCCACTGGGTGGTGGCGGCGCATCCGGTGCATATCCTCTACCATATGCAATATCTGACCCTGACCGCAGCGACCACGCATACCGGGTTTGAAGGCGTGCTGATGAAGGACCGCAACCGGCTGAAGCTGGGCACCTTCCATCACCAGATGCATCACCGGTATTTCGAGTGCAATTACGGCTCGCTCGAGGTGCCGTGGGACGCGCTGTTCGGCTCGTTCCATGATGGCACGGCAGAGGCGGACGGGCGGATGAAAGAACGCCGCAAACGGATTATGGGGAGCTGAGCCATGACAGCGCTGACAGTCAAGGATCTGATGGATCTGAAGGGAAAGCGGCAGATCGCTTATGTGCAGGTCGTGCGCGAGGAAGAGGCTGTGGCGGCTTCGGAAGCCGGGATGGATATGATCGGCACCGCCTTTGTGCCGGAACGCGCGCATTTTGCGCGCGCCGTCCCGGACAGCCATTTCCAGTTTGGCATGCCCTGGGGCAAACACGCCAGCGCCACCGAAGTTCTGCGCGATGCCATGGCGGCCATGGGCGCAGGTGCGCAATCGGTCTACTGCGGCATGAGTCCTTCCGTCGTGGAGGTGCTGGCGCGCGAGGGCGTGCCGGTGATCTGCCATGTGGGGCTGGTGCCCCCCAAGGCGACCTGGACCGGCGGCTACCGCGCGGTAGGCAAGTCGGCGGCGCAGGCAAAGGACATCTGGCAGCAGGTGCAGGATTTTGAATCAGCCGGTGCCTTCGCGGTGGAGATGGAGGTGATCCCGGCGGATCTGGGCGCCGAAATTACCCGGCGCACCTCCATGCTGACGATTTCGCTCGGCTCTGGCGGTCAATGTGATGCGCAATACCTGTTTTCGGCGGATCTTCTGGGCGAAAACACCGGCCATATCCCGCGCCATGCCAAGACCTACCGTGATTTCGCCGGGCTGCG
This sequence comes from uncultured Paracoccaceae bacterium, assembly GCA_913054485.1. Taxonomy (GTDB): domain Bacteria; phylum Pseudomonadota; class Alphaproteobacteria; order Rhodobacterales; family Rhodobacteraceae; genus FREY01. The sequence continues at coordinate 936 of CAJXHQ010000638.1, read as the reverse complement.
GCGGCAGATGCAGGCAGAGCGGGTGGCGGCCTACCGCGAGTTTATGGCCGATGTGAGCAGCGGCGCTTTTCCGGGGGCGGAGCACAATGTGGCGATGGAGCCGGATGTGCTGGCGGCGGTCTTCGGGGGCTGACGCAGGGCCTGCGCCGGGGTCATGCCGAAACTGTCGCGGCAGTGCTGCGCCGGGGTCGAGGCGCTGGCGTAGCCGGCGGCATTGGCGATTTCCGAAATCGGGTCGCGGCTTTAGATCACCAGCTGGCGCGCGGCATTCATCCGCAGGGTGCGGTAATAGGCGGCCGGGCTTTGGCCGGTGGCGGCTTTGAAGCTGCCTTTATCGACAACCTACTGCCCGGCAGCCCCGGGCTGGATCTGGTGGCCAATTTTGCGGAAACCTGGCCGCGAACCCTGCTTTTCGTCATGAGCAGCCAAGGCGACGAGGATGTGGCCAAAAATGCCATCCTGGCCGGTGCCAGCGACTACATTCCGAAGGCAGCCATCACGGCGCAGGCCTTAGAGCGGATGTTATTCAACGGCCGCAGACTTGCGTATATGCCCTGGCAGATTGAGGAGCACCAGAATGAGCTCAGGTTATTCTCGGATGGGCTGGTGCATGATCTGCGAGCCCCGATCCGGGCCATTAAATTTCTCTGCGGCCAGATAATGGAGGACTATGAGGCAGGCGCGGCAAGTGAGGTTGCGGGCGGCTTTGACCGCATGAAGAAGTCGGTGCAGAAAATGTCCGACCTTATCGAACAGCTTTATAAACACACCCATGCTGTCGATGGAGCGGACGCCAAGACAGTTCCTGTCGCAAGCTTGTTCGACGGGCTGCAGATGCTGATGGCGCATGATATTGCCGAATCCGGGGCGCAGATCATCTGGAAACCGAGGGGGCTGACGATTTCCTGTTTTGTGCCGGAGGTGACACAGCTTTTG
>CAJXHQ010000637.1 GCA_913054485.1 uncultured Paracoccaceae bacterium | reverse complement strand
AAGGGCTCCTCGGCGATACCGCACAAGAAGAACCCGGTTCTGACCGAAAACCTGACTGGCCTGGCCCGTCTGGTGCGCATGACCGTTGTGCCGGCGATGGAGAACGTCGCCCTGTGGCATGAGCGTGACATTTCGCACTCCTCGGTGGAGCGCGGCATCGGTCCGGACGCCACGATCACCCTGGACTTCGCCCTGAACCGTCTGGCCGGCGTTGTCGACAAGATGATCATCTACCCGCAGAACATGCTCGACAACATGAACAAGTTCCCCGGTCTGGTGATGTCGCAGCGCGTTCTGCTGGCGCTGACACAGGCTGGCGTGTCGCGCGAAGACGCCTACTCCATGGTGCAGCGCAACGCCCTGAAAGTCTGGGAAGAGCGTCTCGACTTCCGCGACCTGCTGCTGGCCGACGAAGGCGTTGTGGCCGCGCTGGGTGTCGATGGCATCAACGAGAAATTCGACATGGGCTACCACACCAAACATGTCGACACGATTTTCCGCCGCGTTTTCGGCGAGTAATACTGGCATTTTTCGGTATCAGGCGGGCGCAGCGCAAAGCTGCGCCCGTTTTCATTTCACACCGCCCGGGCAAGCTGCCCAACTGCTGATTCCGCGCTGTCTATTGACAGGCGCGACCCGCCCCCCGGATACTCCTCAGGCGACTTGCGGCCCAGACAGCCCCTAGCGGCACTATTTTTGCCAATTTGATCACTTGAGGAGATTTGCACAAATGATGTTTCGCAGGCATTTCCTGGCCCTGGCTGCAGCCGGTTTAGCAGCGGCATGTGCACCAGCGGCCGACGTCGCGATCCCCGATGGCACCAGTCTGATTATCCTGAGACATGCCGACCGCGCAGGCGAAGACCTCAATGAGAAAGGTATCGCCCGTTCCCAAGCGCTGGTGACGGCTTTGGACGGAACTGGCATTGACGCAATCTATTCGCGCGACATTCAGCGCAATCTCGACACGGCTGCGCCGCTGGCCCAAGCCCGCGGGCTGGAAGTTCAGATCATCAGTGACCTCAACCCGACTGCCAGCCTGATGACGGCCGGCACCGGTAAGACGATTGTTTGGGTCGGCAACAAAGGCAATCTGAACACGATTTGGGAAACTCTGATGCTGCCTGGTCCTCCCCCTCTTGAATACGGCGATCTCTACACTGTCAGCCGGTCGGCATTTGGACGCCCAGTTGTTTCACGGCAGCGGTTTGGCGTCGGCCAGGAATAGGTCACACACCGGGGATCGCTCCGGTGCCACTCTCGCGCGAACGTGATCACGGATGTGAACCGTTACCGAATTTTCCTCGTACCCAAGACATTATTACCAGTTACGGAGTTTCCCGATGCGCCTTCTGACACTTGCCGCTGCTCTCGCCCTGCCGCTCTCGGCCTTTGCCGCGGGCAGCGATGACCCTGAGCCGCCCAAGCCCACCAACACCACCAAGACCTGCAAGGGTGTGAAGATCTGGGATGCGGACAAGGGGCGCTGTGTGCGGCCGAAAAACTCCTCGCTGGATCAGGACGGCCTTTATGGTGCGGTGCGCGAACTGGCCTATGCGGGCCGCTACGGGGACGCGCAGGGCGTGTTGCGGGCAATGGCAGACCAGCAGGACAGCCGTGTGCTCACCTACTGGGGCTTTACCCACCGCAAGCTGGGCCGGACCGATCTGGCAGATCTGTACTACACCCAGGCGATCGCGCAGGACCCCGACAACCTGCTGGCGCGCTCCTACCTGGGGCAGGGATTCGTGGAAGCAGGCCAGCCCGCTCAAGCCCTCGGGCAGTGGAAGGAAATCCGCGCCCGCGGCGGGGCCGGCACCTGGGCCGAGACTTCTCTGCGCCAGACGCTGGAAAACGGCGCAACTTCGACCTATTGATTTCAGCCTTTGTTTACGGCTCCCCGGTTAACTTGGCCTCGACACGAAGAGAGAATCTCTGAAGCAAGAGGCGAAGAATGCCACAAGACATGGACCTTGATTTTGGCGCCGCGCTGCCGATGGCGTTTGACCCCGAGCCGATGGGCGGCGGCGGGATGCTTGCCCCTGCCGAGCCTGCAGCGCCGCCGGTTGCTCTGAAACCTGTCAACATCAGCAACAAGGCCAAGGCGGCGATTATCGTGCGCCTGCTGCTCAACGAAGGTGCGGACATCCCGATCGAGGAACTGCCCGACGATCTGCAGATGGAACTGACCCAGCAGATGGGCAAGATGCGCCTGGTTGACCGGGATACGCTGAACTCGGTCGCAGCCGAATTTGCTGAACAACTGGACAATGTCGGCCTCGCCTTCACCAAGGGGCTGGCC
>CAJXHQ010000636.1 GCA_913054485.1 uncultured Paracoccaceae bacterium | reverse complement strand
CACCGCTTCGGAGAACCCGGTCGAGACGGCCTGAACTTCGCCAGACAGCAGGCCGGCCATTGTCGCGCCGCCGCCGTCATACGGCACGTATTTCATCGCCACCGGATCCGCGCCTGCGGCCTGCATCACCATGGCAGCCACCAGGTGGTCCATGCCGCCAGGCACCGAACCGCCGCCTACTGCAACCTTGCCGGGGTCCGCCTTGAAGGCGTCGATCAGCCCGTTCAGGTCCTGGATCTCGCTGTCCGCGGAGACCACCAGCGCCGCATAGTCGCCAATGGTGCCGGCCACCAGCGTCAGGTCGCGGAAACTCTGCGGGAAGACGCCTGTCAGCGAGCGGATCACGATCGGGGTGGAGTTGACCATCAGCGTGCCGTGGTTCGATGCGGCGTTTTCGATCAGGTAGCCGATCGCCTTGCCGCCGCCGCCGCCGGACATGTTCTCGTAGGATGCAGTGCCGACCAGGCCTGCGCCGGTGAGTGCTTCACCAGTGCCGCGGGCGGTGCCGTCCCAGCCGCCGCCGGCGCCGCCGGGGATCAGGAAATGGATGCTGTCGACCACTTGATCGGCGGATGCCGGACCGGTCAGGGTGAAGGCCGCAGCAGCAGCCAGCAGGGCGCGGCGGCCCAGTTCGAATGTCATGATGATTTCCTCCCATTTGACAAGCGCGGCATTGCCCGCTCATGTCGGGTAAGGCTGGCGGTCCAGCCTGACACAAACCTGACACGGGCTTTGGGGAGGGCCAGACAGGCGATGCGCTTTTTGCTGATTGAAGACACCGAAGACCTGGCCAGCGCCGTGGTGGCACGGCTCAGCCTGGACGGCCACGTGGTGGATCACGCAAGCGATCTGGAAACCGCCTGGGACTTTGCGGCCACCACGTCTTATGATTTGATTTTATTGGACATTATGCTTCCGGATGGTGACGGGCGCAGCTTCCTTGCGCGCCACCGCGAGAAGCATCTGCGCACCCCTGTAATTGTGCTTACAGCCCGCTCCGAAGTCTCTGACAGGGTCGGAATTCTGGACCTTGGCGCGGACGACTACATGGTGAAACCAATTGATTTTTCCGAGCTGGAAGCCCGCTGCCGGGCAGTGCTGCGGCGCCGTGGAGGCGAGGCGCGCAACCTCCTGACGCTGGGAGATCTGGGGTTTGATTCGCTCTCCGGCACCCTGAAAGTGGCCGGAGCGGACGTCCAGTTGCGCACCCGCGAGCTGCGCCTGTTCGAAGTTTTCATCAATGCGCCGGGACAGATTTTCCCCAAATCCGTGCTGGTCGACCGGCTGTTCTCCTATGACGAGGATGTCTCTGAAAATGCAATCGAAGTCTATGTCGGCCGCCTGCGCCGGCACCTGAAACCCTCGGCCGTGCGGATCACGACGGTGCGCGGGCTGGGCTACAAACTGGAGGCCGGATGACCAGCCCCGTCGAACAGGGCTCGATCCGGCGCAGACTGCTGGCGGCGCTGCTGGCCGGGGCCGCGGTGCTGGCGGTGGCGGTCTATTTCGTGGTGCAATCCGTAGCCCGGCAAGTGGCGCGGCAGAGCCAGGACAACGTGCTGGCGGCCTCGGCGCTGTCGATCCTGGACAGCGCGCGGTTCCGGGCCGACGGCATCGCCATGGACCTGCCCTATTCAGCGCTTTCGATGCTGGACAGTGTCACAGACGAGCGCGTCTTCTACGCCATCCGCCTGCAGGAAGATTTCCTGACCGGCTATCCCGGATTGCCCGAAGCTGCGGACGTCCCGGAAGACGGGGCGGCCTATCTCTCCGCCGGTTTCCTTGGCGAGGAGGTGCGGATCGCCACCGTGCGCCGGCCGGTCTCTACCGATATCGGACAGAGCCATCTGCATGTGTCAGTGGCGCAAACCCTGTCGGGGCAAAAACAGGTACTGACGCGGATTTCACGCACCTCGATGGCCATCGGCACCGGATTTTTCCTGCTGTCGGCGCTGCTGGCGCTGCTGGTGGCCCGCAGCACCATCGGGCCGCTGAACCGCCTCACCGCGTCGGTGTCGCGGCGCGGGCCGAAGGACCTGCGCCCGGTGGCCGCGCCGGTGCCGTCTGAAATGGTGCCGCTGGTGGCCACGCTCAACAGTTTCATGCAACGGTTGCAAACCTCTCTCACCCGGTCCGAGGATTTCATCGCCGAGGCTGCGCACCGGGTGTGCACGCCGCTTGCCATCGTGCGCACCAAGGCAGAGATCATCCAGCGGCAGACGGAGGACACGGAGATGCAGAAGGGCCTGCGCGAGATGATACACGCCATCGACGACAGCTCCCGCACGGCCGGGCAGCTGCTGGAC
>CAJXHQ010000635.1 GCA_913054485.1 uncultured Paracoccaceae bacterium | reverse complement strand
CGGGTTCTGGCCGGGCTGATAGGGCTGCGCGTCCAGCTTCCCCTTGGGGTAGACGTCCAGCAGCATCGCCGAGAAACTGCGAATGCCGGAATTGTCCAGCCAGTCGGTCAGCGCCTGGATCGGCCGCGTGTCGCAGAACGGGTAGATGAAAAGCTCATCCGGGTCAGCCACCAGAACCCAATGCCCGTCCGCGTATTTCCGCTTCAGGTGGTTCATCCAGTCAACGCCGAAAGTCGCAGCCTTATAGCTGGCCTTGGTGTGCCACAGCGAGACATCCGCCATGCCCCGCAGATACTCCTGCGTGCCATCCGAGGAGTCATTGTCCACAAACAGGAAATGATTGATGCCCTGTTTGCGGTAGTAGTCCAGGAAATACGGCAGGCGGATCTGCTCGTTTCGCATGGTGGAGACCAGCAAGACATCGCCGGGGCGGATGGCTCCTGTATGGTCCTGCACGCAGCGCAATTCGCGGGATTTGCGCATTGCACGCAAAATCCGGCGCTTGCGCCGCAGCCGCAGCCGGTAAGAATCCCAAAGCCCCAAAGTCCTGTATTCCCCGCTTCTGAGGGTGTGCCGCCCGGAACAGTGCGTTGTGCCCGCCCGCCTCAAGCTTTTGCGCAATATGTCACGAAGAGGAATCTAGGATCAATCGCTTTAGATTTTCTTGCACCCGCCTGTCTCACCAGGGCAGCGGTGTCATCAGACCCAGCGACTCCAGCTGGCCGGTGCCGGTATATAGCTGCGCGTCCGCGTGGCACAGGCGGGGCGCCGCGGTCAGGCTGTCGTAATAGCCGTCAAAAGCCTGCGGATCGGTGAAGTGCTGGCCGCGCTGTTTTTCTATTTCGGATTTGGAAACAATCTCGGGCAGAAATTTCGTGTGCAGCAGCACGCCCGACGGCTCTGCGCCGCCCGGCCCCGAATACAGACCGTTCAGCCCCCGCGGCAGCAATGCATGCGTGGAATTGGTATAGGCCCAGCGGCGGTTCCATTTCATCAGCGGCAGTTTGTTCAGCGTCGGCGAGCGCTCGGGGCAATCCGCAAAGAACATCCGCTCCCGCGCGCCGCCCTGCACCCAGAGATTGCCGCGCGGATGCTGCCGCAAGGATCTGTAGGGGCCCGCGTCAAACCAGGGAATGACCTCCAAAGGATCCTGCCCCGCCGCATAGGCCTGCGTGCCCAGATGGTCTTCCGGGTACAGGTCCAGCATCAGCGCGCCGAAACCGGCGCGCCCCTGTGCCTCCAGCCAGCCGGTCAGCGCCCGCAGGCCGTGCTGGCGGTGACCGTTATAGACCAGCAGCTCATCCGCATCTGCGGTCAGGCACCAGTGCCCGTGGCCGTATCGCATCAGCAGCCAGCCCAGCCAGTCCAGCCCGAACCGCGACTCCAGGTAGGAGTCACCGGTCTGCCACAGGGAGACATCCGGCTGCGCGGCCAGATAGTCTGCGCTGCCATCATCGCTGCCGTTGTCCGCCACCAGAAAGTGATCCACACCCAGCGCGCGGTAGTGATCCAGGAAAAAGGGCAGCCGGAGCGCCTCGTTGCGCAGCACTGTAAACCCCAGCACAGCACCGGGCCGGATAGCAGCCGTGCGGTCCTGAAGCGGCTGCAGTCGCCGCCGCGCCCGCAGGGCTTTCAGCAGCAGCTGGCGGCGTTTCAATCGCAAGCGGTAGGCCTGGGCCCAGCCGATCGGCGGCAAAGCCTCCGCAGCAGCCCCGCCCGTCATATCAGTTACTGTAATGACCGGCCTGATGCCAGTTCCAGGCGTCAGAGATCATCTTCTGCAATGTGGACCGTTCCGGTTCCCAGCCCAGCTCGGCAGCAGCCCGGGTCGAACCGGATACCAGCTTTGTGCAATCCCCGGCACGGCGGTCGCCAAGGTTGTAAGGCACCTCGGCATTGGTCACCGCACGGGACTGATCGATCACCTCCATCACGGAAAACCCGCTGCCGGTGCCAAGGTTGAACACCCGGCTGCCCTTGCCGCCTTCCAGCCATTTCAGCCCCAGCACATGCGCATCCACCAGATCACAGACATGCACGTAGTCGCGGATGCAGGTGCCGTCCGGCGTGTCGTAATCGGTGCCAAAAATGGTCAGCGCGCCGCGCTCGCCCTTGATTGCCTGCAGCATCAGCGGGATCAGATGGGTCTCCGGCTGGTGGAACTCACCCACCTCCGCCTCGGGATCGGCGCCGGCCACGTTGAAATAGCGGAAGATCACTGAATTCAGCCCGTAGGCCGCGCCAAAATCCTTCAGGATGTCCTCAACCGCGCGCTTGGAGGCGCCATAGGCATTCAGCGGCTGCTGC
>CAJXHQ010000634.1 GCA_913054485.1 uncultured Paracoccaceae bacterium | reverse complement strand
GTTCAAGAGGACGACTGGTATGAGTATAAGTAAGCGCCCGTTTCTATTGGCTGCCGCGTCGCTGGCCTGCGCTGCCGCAGGCGTGGCTGAGCCAAACCCGCTCAGGGATGCCTATTTTGGCGACACCCATGTGCATACGTCTTATTCGCTGGATGCCTATATTGCCGGCACCAGGCTGGATCCGGTGCTGGCGCTGGAATACGCGCAGGGCAACCCGGTTGAACTGCCTGATGGCCGCACCCTGCAGATCGACCGGCCGCTGGATTTCACCGTGATTGCCGATCACGCGGAATATATCGGCGAAATGTATTCGGCGATCTACCCGGATGCCCCGGGCCATGATCACCCGGATCTGGTGAATCTGCGCAACCTCACAGACATCCACGAGCGTCAGCAATGGTTCGTCAAATATGTGGTGTCCTCCAACCGGTCGGCCACGCCGCAGCATCCTCAGTTCTGGGCTGGTCAGGAAACCACCGATACCGCCTGGCAGCGCAATATTGCTGCGGCCAATGCGGCCAATAAGCCGGGCGCGTTTTCGGCCATGATCGGTTATGAATGGTCGGCGGCGCCGAACGGGTCCAATCTGCACCGCATCATCATCTTCCGCGATGAAAACGCGCCTGCCGATATCGTCAGCTATGTCGATATCAATCAGGAGGAAAAGCTTTGGGAGTGGATGCAGGAGCAGGAAAACCAGGGCTACCGGCTGCTGGCGATCCCGCATAACTCCAACGCGGCCAAGGGGCGGATGTTCCCGGACACAGACAGTTTCGGCGAGCCGATCGACCTGGATTACGCCCGGATGCGCTCTAAGTACGAGCCGCTCTTTGAAATCATGCAGGCCAAGGGCAATTCCGAGGCGCATGAAAATTTCTGGCCTGATGATGAATTTGCCGGGTTTGAGAATGCCAACTCGATCCAGAATTTCTCTGACCGCACGTACTCGGGCCGCGATTTCTACCGCGGCGGTCTTGGCGCGGGTCTGCAGCACCAGCAGGCGCTGGGGGTGAACCCCTTTGCCTATGGCATCACCGGCGGCACCGATACGCATAACGGCACCCCGGGCGACGTGAAGGAATCCACCTTTGCCGGGTCCCATGGCGATGAGGATGGAACCGCCGAGCGGCGCCGCGAAGGCGGGCTGATGGGCTGGATCGCAGGCCCCGATATTGCCGCGGGTTCCCTTGCCGGGGTCTGGGCGACGGAAAACACCCGCGAAGCCATATTTGACGCGATGATGCGCAAGGAAAGCTTTGCGACCTCCGGCCCGCGCATCAAGATCCGCATGTTCGGCGGTGTCGGGCTCAGTGATCCCCAGGACCCTGAGAGCATGGTCCGCGACGGTTACATGCGGGGCATTCACATGGGCGGCACCCTGGCAAATGCCTCGGCCAATCCCACATTCACGCTCTATGCAGAGAAGGACCCGGAAGGTGCCAATCTCGACCGTATCCAGATCATCAAAGGCTGGGTTGATGCCGACGGCACGCTGCACGAGGAAATCATCAATGCGGTCTGGTCCGGCGACCGTTCGATTGGTGCGGATGGCTCTTTGGATCCGGTCGGCAATACGGTGAACTTGGAAACCGCGGATTACAGCAACGATATCGGAGCCCCCACCCTGATGGGCAGCTGGACCGATGAGAGCTTCGACCCGCAGCGCCCGGCATATTACTACGCCCGCGCGCTGGAGATCCCGACGCCGCGCTGGAGCACCTATGACTCCGCCGCAAGCGGCGAAGGGCTGATAGAAGGGGTCGAGGCCGTGATCCAGGAACGCGCCTGGGGTTCGCCGATTTTCCACCGCCCCGGCGGCTGAGACGGGGCTGATGCAGAACAGAAAAGGGCGGCCCTGCGGCCGCCCTTTTTGCAAATGCCGCTCGGGGCTCAGGGCTGAACGGCTTCGGGTCGCGCAGCGTCAAAGGCCGGGTGGGCGGCCAGGGCCTTTTCGACCGTCAGGATACGCGGGCAGTCTGCGAAATCAGCGCCCCATCGGCGCGCATTATATAGCTGCGGCATCAGGCAGATGTCGGCCAGCGAAATGCTGTTCCCAGTGCAGTAAGGTGCCTGCTCATAACCGCCCAGAAGGTCTTCGAAGGCTTTCAAACCGGGGGTGATAAAGCGGCGCATCCAGTCCTCGCGCACGCCCTCGCGTCCTCCGGTCAGTTTCGCGGCGTAGGCGGCGGCCTGCAGGTTGCAGACCGGGTGGATGTCGACAGCGACGGAATGGGCCAGCGCCTGCGCTTTGGCGCGCTCCGCCGGATCGGCGGGGAGCAGGCCGAGGCCGCGGGTGCTGTCCAGATACTC
>CAJXHQ010000633.1 GCA_913054485.1 uncultured Paracoccaceae bacterium | reverse complement strand
CGCCGTCGGGAGCATCCGTTCCCTCGGAGAGCGGGCCTGTTTCTTCTGCCTGAACCGGTTCCATTGCGCACATTTCTCTTGTTTCCCGAACAACTTAACTGCGCCAGGCATAGCAGTCAAAATTTCTTGGTGAATTCTTTTGTTGCCGATAGGGGAAAAGTTTCCTAAACGAGTCGCCAAGTTGCGTACGAGTACATACGCTCCTGAAACGGAAGTTCGATCTTGGGAGGGATCTGATGGGTAATTTTGATCTGATCGTGATTGGCGGCGGTCCCGGCGGCTATGTGGCGGCCATCCGCGCGGCACAGCTGGGCCTGAAAGTGGCCTGCATCGAAGGCCGCGGCGCTTTGGGCGGCACCTGCCTGAACGTGGGCTGCATCCCGTCGAAGGCGCTGCTGACCTCCTCCGGTAAATATGCGGAGCTGTCCCACCTCGCCGCGCATGGCGTCAGTGTCGAAGGCGCTTCGCTGGACCTTTCTGCAATGATGACGCGTAAGGACAAGACCGTTGCAGACCTCACCAAGGGCATTGCCTTCCTGTTCAAGAAAAACGGCGTGGAGCTGATCGAAGGCTGGGCCACGATCCCCGCGCCGGGCCAGGTGCAGGTCGGCGAGGACAGCTACAGCGCAAAACACATTCTGATTGCCACCGGTTCGGAACCCAGCCCCCTCCCTGGCGTGGAGACTGACGAAGTGGACGTGCTGAGCAGTACCGGAGCACTGGCATTGGACGCCGTGCCGCAGCATCTGGTGGTGATCGGCGCGGGCGTGATCGGGCTTGAGCTCGGCCAGGTCTGGTCACGCCTGGGAGCCAAGGTCACGGTTGTCGAATACCTTGACCGCATCCTGCCCGGCATCGACGGCGACACCGCCAAGCTGGCGCAGCGCTCCCTGTCTAAGCGCGGACTGAAGTTCCAGCTGGGCCGTGCCGTGAAATCGGTGGACAAGACAGACGGCGGCCTGGTCCTGACCATGGAGCGCGTCGGCAAGGGTAAGGAAGAGGTGCTGGAGGCCGATAAGGTTCTGGTCGCCATTGGCCGCCGCCCGGTGATCAAGAGCCTTGGGCTGGATGCGCTGGGTGTCTCCGTGAATGCCCGCGGCTTCATTGAGGTCGGCGCAGATTTCCAAACTTCCGTGCCCGGCCTCTATGCCATCGGCGACTGCGTGCCCGGCCCTATGCTGGCGCATAAGGCCGAAGAAGACGGGGTTGCCTGCGTGGAGATGCTGGCTGGTGAAACGGGCCACTTGGATTACAACCTGGTGCCCGGCGTCGTCTACACCGACCCGGAAGTGGCCTCGGTCGGGGCCACCGAAGAGGCTTTGAAAGAGGCCGGAGCGGAGTACATCAGCGGCAAGTTCACCTTCATGGCCAACTCCCGCGCCCGCGCATCGGGTGAAACGGATGGCGCCGTGAAAGTGCTGGCAGACCCATCAGGCAAGCTGCTCGGCGCGCATATCTGCGGCGCCCATGCCGGCGATCTGATCGCCGAACTGGTGCTGGCCATGGCCAAGGGCGCGACCGTGTCCGAGGTCGCCGCCGCCTGCCACGCGCACCCGTCGATGGCCGAAGCGGTCAAGGAAGCCTGCCTCGATGCCATGGGCCGCGCGATCCACGCCTGACCCTGCCTTCAGATCCGCTAAAAGGAGAGCCGCCAGATGACCATCCAGCTGCGCCCCCGCCACCCGGAAAAGGCCCATAAGGCCGAAAGCGCGATCCCGCGCAAACCGAAGTGGATCCGCAAGAAGAAGATCGAAAGCGCGGAGTATTACGAGACCCGCCGCCTGATGCGGGATCATAATCTGGCCACGGTCTGCGAAGAGGCCGCCTGTCCGAATATCGGCGAATGCTGGTCCAAGCGCCACGCCACCATGATGATCATGGGCGAGGTCTGCACCCGCGGCTGCTCCTTCTGCAACGTGGCGACCGGCAAGCCGGACACGCTGGATGCCTTTGAACCGGGCCGCGTGGCGGCTGCGGTGAAAAAGCTGGGCCTGCGGCACGTGGTGATCACCAGCGTTGACCGGGATGATCTGTTCGACGGCGGGGCAGATCATATCGCGCAGACAATCCGCGCCACCCGGCATCAGAACCCCGGCACTACCATCGAGGTACTGACGCCGGATTTCCTCGGCAAGGGCAGCGCGGGTGAGGCGGTTTTTGCGGCCGCGCCTGATGTGTTCAACCACAATCTGGAAACCGTGCCGCATCTCTATCCGCGGGTCCGTCCGGGCGCGCGCTACTATACTTCGCTGCGGCTGCTGGATGACGCCAAACGCGCCAATCCGGAACTGTTCACCAAGTCGGGCCTGATGGTCGGTCTGGGGGAATCAATT
>CAJXHQ010000632.1 GCA_913054485.1 uncultured Paracoccaceae bacterium | reverse complement strand
GGCAAGGCCGCAGGGCGCGCGGCCCAATGCATGTATCACAAATACATGTTATCCTGCCTGCAAGCCCTTCGCCGGGGTTGAGCCCGGCGGGCCGCGGCCCTAGATAGGGAAGTGCATTCAAGGAGAAGCCCATGTTCGCCATTCCCGGCAAACAAGCCGTGACCATAACGCCCAAAGCGGCGGCCCAGATCCGCAAGCTGATGGAACAGGCCGGCCACGCGGGCCTGCGTATCGGCGTCAAAAAGGGCGGCTGCGCGGGCATGGAATACACCATGGAATATGTCGACGCCGCCGACCCCAACGACGAGACCGTGGAACAGGACGGCGCCTGCGTGATGATTGCGCCGATGGCGCAGATGTTCCTGTTCGGGACCGAGATCGACTATGAGGTCTCGCTGCTGGAGGCCGGGTTCAAATTCAACAACCCCAATGTGGCCGATGCCTGCGGCTGCGGCGAATCGATCAGCTTCAAGGACATGACCGCCGGGGCCTGACCCCCAGCTGTCAGATCTGATGCAGGGCCGGCGGATCAGCCGGCCTTTTTTGTTTCGCTTTCTGCCTCTGCCAGATGCAGGTAGGTCTCGTTGAAGCGCCGCGCCAGGTGATCGCCGGCACGGATCACCTGCCTGCTGCCCGCCGGGGCCACATTGGTGTCATGCGTCGGGTTCAGGAACAGCGGCACCGACAGGCGCTCTTCCGGGCCGCCGCGCACCCGGTGCAGCGTCGCCTTGGCCGCTCCGCCGGTCCACATCTCCAGCATCTCTCCGAAATTGATCACAAAGACGCCCGGCTCCACCTGAACAGGCTGCCAGCTGCCGTCCGCCATCAGCACTTCAAGCCCCGGCTGGCCGCCGGTGGCCAGCAAGGTCAGGCAGCCGTAATCGGTATGGGCGGCAATGCCAAAATCCTTGTCCCCCGCCCAATCCGGGCGCGGCGGGTAGTTGCTGCGCAGCAAAGCCATCGGCTGGCGGAAGGCATCCAGGAACACGGCACCATCCGCACCGATCGCCTCTGCTATGGCCTGAAGCAGATCCTGCCCGATCGCCATAGCATCGCGGAAATATCCCTCAACCTCTTCGCGGAACCTATCCAACCCTTCGGGCCAGAGGTTGGGCGCATAGACAGCCAGTCCACGGTCCGCCAGGGGATCCTCTGCTGCCAGTTCGCGGCCGCAATCAAAGACCTCTTTGTAGTCAGGATTGGCTGCGGGATCGACCTGTTCCGAGCCGGAGCCCCCCCAGCCGCGGTTTGCGCCGGTGCGCGCCATATCCACTGCGGCTTTGGCAGCAGCGGGCTGCGCAAAAAACGCCCGGTAGGCAGCCATCGCCCGCGCAACCCGCCCGGCATCCAGATCCGTATTGCCAAGTGTCAGAAATCCGACCTCGCGCACGGCTTTTGCCAGCCGGGCCATCTCTTCCGGCTCGCGTGCCTGCAGGCGGGCCATATCCAATTGGGGGATCACCGCATCTGCTCCCACGTGTCTCATGCAATATGTTACCGATAACACCCGGCCGCAATTGCTCCCGGGCGCGGGCGGTGCTACCACGGTACCGCTGACAAAAACAGGGGGTTATCCGATGCGTCGCAAACTGGCTGCAGGCAACTGGAAAATGAACGGCACCGCCGCCAATCTGGCCGGGCTCTCGGCGCTGACGGAGGCGCATGGGAACGCTTCGGCGGACCTGCTGATCTGCCCCCCCGCAACCCTTCTGTCGCGCGCGGCAGATGCGGCGCCAACGATCCCGCTGGGCGGCCAGGACTGCCACGCCAATACCGCCGGTGCCCACACCGGCGACCTAAGCGCCGCGATGCTGAAAGACGCCGGCGCCAGCGCTGTGATCCTTGGCCACTCGGAACGCCGCACGGACCATGGCGAACAGGACGCCGCCGTGCGTGCCAAGGCAGATGCCGCCTTGGACGCAGGGCTGACAGCTGTGATCTGCATCGGCGAAACGCTTGAACAGCGCGAAGCAGGCGACACGCTGAAAGTGGCCGGCAACCAGCTCTCCGGCTCCACCCCGGACGGGGCAACAGGGGCCAACACGGTTGTCGCCTATGAACCGGTCTGGGCTATCGGCACTGGAAAGGTGCCGACACTGGATCAGATCGCCGAGGTGCATAACTTCCTGCGCGCTGAACTGGTGGCGCGTTTCGGCGCTGTAACCGGCAACGCCATCCGCCTGCTCTACGGCGGCTCGGTAAAACCCGGCAATGCTGCCGAAATCTTCGCCGTCTCCAACGTCGACGGCGCGCTGGTCGGCGGTGCCAGCCTGAAAGTTGCCGATTTTTCTCCGATCATCGCCGCCCTGGAACAGGCCTGAACCAGGAAACGCGCCT
>CAJXHQ010000631.1 GCA_913054485.1 uncultured Paracoccaceae bacterium | reverse complement strand
CATCAGCGCGGCGCCCGGCCCAACGGGACCAGGGCATCCCCGGATGCCCGCAGGCCGGGCGGGAGCGCTCCCCCCCCCCTTTCCCTGAAGCGCCAACCCCGCTACCACTGGCGCATGGGTGATATCTTTCTGCGCACGTTGCCATTTTTTGCCATCATCGGCCTCGGATACTGGGCCGGACGGACCCGGTTTTTCACCGCCGAGGCCACCGCCTATCTGACCAAATTTGTCTTCTACTTCGCGCTCTCGGCGATGATCTTCCGCTTTGCAGCGAACCTTTCCTTTGCCGAGGTTTTTGACGCAAACCTGGTGCTCGGCTACCTCGCGGGCTGTCTTGCGGTCTATGCCATCGCCACCCTGGCAGCGCGGTTTCGCAAACAGGACAACGCCACCGCAGCAGTCGAGGCGCAATGCGCCACCATCGGCAATGTGGGCTTCCTCGGCCTGCCGATGATGGCCATGCTGTTCGGCGAGGCCTCCATCGGGCCGATGATGATGATCCTGGCGGTCGACCTGATGGTCTTCTCCTCGCTGATCGTGATCCTGATCAACATGAGCCGCGGCGGCACCCGCGGGCTGCAGGCGCTGCGGCTGGCGGGGCTGGGGCTGGTGAAGAACCCGATGATCGTTTCGATGGCGGCCGGGCTCAGCTGGTCGGCGCTGCAGATCCCGATCCCGGCACCGGCCAATGATTTCCTGCAGATCCTCGGCGCTGCTGCAACCCCCGGCGCGCTGTTTGCCATCGGCGCGTCGCTGGCGGGGAATTCGGCGGAACGGGTGCAGACCGCGCTGTGGCTGTCTTTTGCCAAACTGGCGATCCACCCGGCCTGCGTGGCGCTGGGTATACTGTGGCTGTTTCCGGTGGATGCCTATACCGCCACCATCGCCATATCTGCCGCCGCCCTGCCGGTGGCCGGTAATGTCTATATGCTGGCACAGCATTACGGTGTTGCGCCGCACCGGGCCTCTGCCGCGATCTTCCTGTCGACGCTCATCTCCATCGTCTCGCTGCCGGTGGTGATCGCCTGGGCCGGCACCGGCTGACTGTTGTGCCGCGCGCAATGGATCATTGCCTGTTCCACCGGTTTACCAGTGCGGCGGCGCGGCCCTAGTTCGCGGCGGCCAAAAATTAGGACACGCCTCATGACAGCCGCCCTCACTCTACCCTGCCGTCACGGGCCCGCCCCGAGACCACCAGCCGCCTTGCGCATTCGCAGCTGACCCAGCATGGGCCGGCTCATATAATAGACCGTGCATGCCTGGTGCTTTGCCTTGCCGGGCGTCGATGAGGAGGAGAGCGCCATCTCGCGCCCAGGCGCTCGTGCGCTGGTGATGCATGACGCCTCCGCGTGCAACAAAGACGCCTTGATGATCGGGCATGAGTTCGCCCGTATCCACCCGGACCCCGACCATGGCAGCATGCATCTGAATCTGCCTGCGGAGGAGGCGCAGGCGGTGATTGATGCCGGCTGGGGAGAGAACCACTATCTGGTCACCCAAGGTGATCTGCCGGTAGGGCCGGTCATTGTCTTCCCGCCGCGCGACGAAGGCGGGCTGGACGTGGTGAAGACTGTTGTTGGCCGCTCTTATGCCTATGCCAAGGAGCACAGCCCGGAGGTTTGATCCGCCGCGGCCTCGTTTTATCAGGGGGCTGCAATCGGCTGGCGTCCGTATAGGGAAGCTGGACACGTTTAGAGGCATGCAGACCGGCCCGGCACGGCGCTGCCTGTGACCTTGGAAGGGCCAGACATGACCGCTGCAAGCATCGACGCCGCTACGCTGAAAACCATCCGCAAGGCCCGCAAGCTCGGCCGCCCGCGGCTGGCCCGCCTTGCCGGCATGACTGAGCGGCAAATCGCCCGCCTGGAAGGCGCCTGCGGTGCACCGGGCGGGATTTCCTGGGATGCGGTTGCGCGGATCGCCACGGCGCTGCCGGTGCCGCCCGGCACCCTGACCGGCGATCTGCCAGTGGCCGAAAGCGATCTGTCCCCTGCTGCGGAGAAATCCTTCAGCTGCTGCGGCTGACGCGCCGCGCCTTAGTGCAGATTAATCCTTCCTGAACTTGTTCCGGCGCAAATCGCGGCATCTGCGGCGCTTGCGGCACTGGACGCGGTGCGCCATGCCCTTTAGCGGTAAGGCAGCAAAAATTCAGGGAGCGTTTCATGGAAACTGTTGCAGAGAACAAGGCCTTCGGCGGCACCCAGGGCGTCTACCGCCACCCGAGCAGCGCCACCGGCGGCGAGATGACCTTTGGCCTGTTTCTGCCCGAGGAAGCCAAGGACGGCCCGGTGCCGGTGCTGTGGTACCTCTCGGGCCTGACCTGCACCCATGAAAACGCC
>CAJXHQ010000630.1 GCA_913054485.1 uncultured Paracoccaceae bacterium | reverse complement strand
GCAAGAGCCAGACCTTCCTCGCGGCAATGGGCCTGTTGGCCTCGAACGGCCAGGCAACCGGCTCGATCAAATACCGCGGTGACGCCAGCCCCCGGGTTGAGGTGTCCGCAATGCGCCAGCAGGACGGCAATGTGCCCGGTGTTGGCCTTGGTCTTGCCACCTGCGCCAAGATCGCCAGGCGGCACCGCGGGAAAATCTGGTGCGGCGCTGAGGTGCAGGACGGCACTAAGATCCATTTCGCGCTGAAACCGATCAGACCCGCCGCCGAATTCGGGCAGGAATCGCTGGACAGGGTGGTGCTGGCTTGCCCCTGAGCGCAGCATGAAAACATGAAAGCTGCATGTATGATTTCGCCTGACGCGAAGCGGCGTCGGAATTGGGCGGGGGTGGCGGGCTTCTTGGGCGGGTCCTTGCCGGCCGGCCTGGGCGGTTTGCGCTGAACGCATGGCCGCCATGATCCCGATTTCGGTCGCGATCCGAAAGATTGATTAATAATCAAATACTTAAATGAGCGCCGTCTGTTCTGCAACAAACTGCCGCCGATTTGACGCCGCCTGCGGACAGGCTTAGGTTCACCTTATCGCTTCGGCCATGGTCTCGCTTCGATCCCACGAGCATGAGCCCGGTGAGAAGCGTAACCAGTGTTGGAATAGACCGGCCCGAGAACGGCGCCGCAGCCTTACGCGGATCACCCCTCGACACAATATTTGACAAACGGTTCCTGCCCCCCGGCGGAGTCCGTCTGCCAATCCGCGTCCAGTTGGCCGCAGGGGTATTGAGTATGGGCTGGTCGCGTTTTGGGAGAAACAGAAATGACCGCAAAAGCGATCCGCGGCACCTACCTGACCTTTACCGGCGACCCGTTCATGGCGCCGATGAAGGATGTCATGAAAGTCGAAGAAGACGGGATCCTTCTTCTTGCCGATGGCAAAATCACCGATATGGGCCCTGCCGAAGAGATGCTGCAACGCATCCCCGAAGGTGTGCCGGTCACCGAGTACAGGGACTCGGTCATCATGGCGGGCTTCATCGACAGCCACGTGCACTATGCCCAGACCCAGATCATTGGCGCCTATGGCGAACAGCTGATCGAATGGCTGAACAACTACACCTTCATTGCCGAACAGCAGTTTGCCAACAAAGATCATGCCTCGGAAGTGGCCGAGGTCTTCCTGCGCGAGCAGCTGCGCGCCGGCACCACCACCGTGTCGACCTTCGGCACCGTCTACCCCGGGTCGGTCGACGCCTTCTTCGAGGCCTCCGAGCGGCTCAATATGCGCAACATCTGCGGCAAGGTCATGATGGACCGCAACGCCCCGGAAGCCCTGTTGGACACCGCCCAGTCGTCTTACGACGAGTCAAAGGCGCTGCTGGAAAAATGGCATGGCCGCGGCCGCCAGATGTACGCGGTGACGCCGCGCTTCGCGCCGACCTCCAGCCCGGAACAGCTGAAAGCCGCCGGGGCGCTGTGGCAGGAAAACCCCGGCACCTTCATGCAGACCCACGTGTCCGAGAACGTGAACGAGGTCGCCTGGGTGAAGGATCTTTATCCGGAGCACGAAGGCTACCTGGACGTCTATGACAAATACGGGCTCTGCGGCGAGCGTGCCCTGTTTGGCCACGGCATCCATCTGACCGAAGCCGAATTGGCCCGCCTGTCGGAAACCGGCGGCACCATCACCCATTGCCCGACGTCGAACTTCTTCCTCGGTTCCGGCTATCTGAACGTGCACAACGCCCGCAAACCGGAGCGTCCGGTGAACGTCGGCCTGGCAACCGACCTGGGTGCCGGCACCAGCTTCTCGATCCTGCAGACCCTGAACGAGACCTATAAGGCCGCGCAGCTGAACGGCAACGCGCTGTCGGCGGGCCATGCCTTCTACATGGCTACCCAGGGCACAGCCAAGGCGCTGAAGGTCGACGATCAGGTTGGCAATCTCGACACCGGCAAGGAAGCCGACGTCGTGGTTCTGGACATGAAGTCCACCCCGATCATTGACTACCGGATGGGCTACGCCAAGGACTTCGAGGAACGTCTGTTCATCCTGATGACGATGGGCGACGACCGGGCGACCCGGGCCACCTATGTGGCGGGCGAGCTGATGTACGACCGTGGTGAAAAGGCGGAAACCGGCGCTTATGCCACTTTCTCCCTGGGTGAGCAGCGGGCACTGGCTGCGGAATAGGCGCACGGGGGCGCGGTGCCCGGCATCCTCCGGGCACCGCCTTTAAAACACAAGAATATCAGGACTATAACAATGGCTCTCTATGAAGAAGTAGCCGGCGCCGGCAAGGCCGCGCCGAAACTGGGCGGCGGCTTTGCCTGGCTCGCCTGGACCCTCGT
>CAJXHQ010000629.1 GCA_913054485.1 uncultured Paracoccaceae bacterium | reverse complement strand
GACGAACCCGAGACACCGGGAACTGCATTCAAAGCGCGTTCCACCCGGCCTGCGCAGGATGCGCAGCTCATGCCTTCGACTTGAAACCGGATTGTGTGATTTTCTGCCATTTCTGCACCTCTGAACTCTGTGACGCCCCTTAGATAGGGCTTCCAGTAACTGGAGGGTCAAGGCCCGTGCTGAACTTTCTCAAATTACCGGTTCAGGCCCGGTGACAGAAATTTGCTCTTGACGTTCCAGCGCCGCACTCCG
The DNA here is from genome assembly GCA_913054485.1 of uncultured Paracoccaceae bacterium. Lineage (GTDB taxonomy): Bacteria > Pseudomonadota > Alphaproteobacteria > Rhodobacterales > Rhodobacteraceae > FREY01. Next base: position 2,097 of record CAJXHQ010000629.1, on the reverse strand, counting down.
TTAGAGCGATGGGAAGAGAAACAGGAGAGACCAATGACCACTTTCACAGTTCCGGACATGAGCTGCGGCCACTGCAAAGCCGCGATCGAAAAGGCGATCACTGTCGCCGACTCCACTGCGGCTATCTCATTCGACATGGACGCCCGCAAGATCGAGGTCAGCAGCGTCCTGGCCGTTGAAGAGCTGACGGAGCTGCTGGCGAAAGAAGGGTACCCGAGCGCGGTCGCAGCCTGATCTAATGCGGGCTCTGTCCGGTGGCGATGGCCAGGTGATGAGACCTGTGGTGGTTTCCAACCGCCATCAGCCCGAAGAACCCCAGCGCCTGGATCTGGGCTGCGTTGTCTTCAGACAATACAGTCCAGATGAGCTGGCCGCCTGATGCTTCAACCACGCTGGACCAGCCGGATTCAGCCTCAAGAACCGGGGCGTGTGCAGGGACCATCCGGGAGGCGGCTCCGCCGCCCTTTCCGCTTGTCCCGATCAGCATGCGCAGCCCGTTTTCCAAGGGCTTCTCATCAACAGAGGCATGAGACACCAGCAGGTCCATGTCCACCAGATGGGCCCTCAAAGCACCGATATCGGCGGCTTCCCAATCCGTGGAGGGGGATTGGCGCAGAAGCTCCACAATCTCAGCGATGGCCGCAAATGCGCCCTGGCCAGGTTCCGCCGGAACAACCGGTCCTCCGGCTCCGTGATCATGCGCATGCTGCCCGTGTTCCTGCGATTGGCCGGCTCCGGCTGCGGCCAATGCAAGGATGGCGGCACCTGCTATTCGTTTCATGACTGGTCCTTCCCGAAGTTTGCTGCTTGTGGGACAGTGCCCCTATAGCTCTGGGAGAAATATGATCGAAATCATGAAGGGCAGTCTGCCGATGTTGCCGCCGCCATTTGACCAGCTGCATTCCGATGCCATCAGGAAGATCTCTCTGGCAGCGGGGGAACGGGTTTTCCGGCAAGGTGATAAAGCAGCATTTATCTACTATCTGGCAGCCGGGGAAGTCAGATTGGTCAGGTACAGCGAAGGCGGCAGCATCATTCCTGTGTTCCGCGCCGTTGCAGGCGATACTTTTGCTGAGGCGTCCCTTTTCTCTCCTGAGTACCATTGCGATGCAGAGGCCGCGCTGCCGTCCGAAGTGCTGTCGGTCAGCAAGCAGGCCGTTCTGAAGACCATGGCGAAGGACCCGGCCTTTGGCCATGCCCTGGCCTGCCGCTTTGCGTCCCAAGTGCAGGGATACCGGCGAAAGCTGGAAATTCTCGCGATACCGGGTGCCGAAGACCGGGTGTTTGCTGCCCTGTCGGACGGTTGGCTCATCGGCAAAATCGCCGATTTTGCCGATGAAATCAGACTCTCGAACGAGGCTACGATTCGTGCGCTGTCTGCACTTGTGCGCAAGGGGCGGGTCAGCCGCCCCGCGCGCGGGTGCTACACGGTGGCGCAAGGACGCCTACCGCGTTGACCGCAGCTCGGCGATAAGACGCTTCATTTCATCTTCCGGAATCAGCCCTGGAGCCAGCGCATCGCCGATCACAAAGGACGGGGTTCCGCTGAAGCCAAGGCTGGATGCAAGCTCCATCGACACCCGGATATGTTCCTCTACTTCCGGCGTATTCATGTCAGCGCGCAGCTGTGCCTCATCCAGGCCGACCTGCCGGGCGGCCCTCATCACGGTTCCTTCATTGGCTCGGCCGCCCAGTTCCATCAGTGCCCAGTGCAGTTCCTCATACTTGCCCTGATTGCGCGCCGCCAAAGCCGCTCGGGCGGCAAAAACGGAGCCTTCGCCGAGGATCGGCCATTCGCGGTAGACAATGCGCACCCTGCTGTCGCCAGCAATCACGTTCTTTACGACCGGGGCCGCCTTCTTGCAGTAAGGGCAATTATAGTCGAAGAACTCTACCACAGTGACATCACCGTCCGGGTTGCCGATCACCGGTGCGTTCAGATCGTTTTCCAGCAGATCCCGCTGTGCCGACAGCAGATTTTCAGCGGCTGCGGCTTGTGCGGCCTCTTCGCGCTGCTGCAGCAGTTCCACTGCTTGCATGATGATCTCCGGGCTCTCCAGAATTGCCTCCAGGGCGAGGCGTTTTACGTCTGCCTCG
>CAJXHQ010000628.1 GCA_913054485.1 uncultured Paracoccaceae bacterium | reverse complement strand
GACACGCTGGCGAGCTACCGGATGGTAATCTTTGTGCTGCTGGTCTTTGCCACCGCGATGATGGTGGCCGCCCTGGTGGTGCTGGCGATGCTGGTGATGCTGAACCGCCGCATGGCGCAGATCGAACGGGCCGGCATTCAGGTCACCGAACTGGTGCTCAGCCGCGAGGAGAAGACCGTCTACCTCAACAGCATGGGGTTCAAACTGACCCCGGCGGCAATGGAGACGCTTTCGGTGCTGGCCGAGGCGCGGCTGGACGGCGATGTGTTGTCAGGCGCGGAGATCGAGGGCGTGATCTCGGGCCGCGACGCCTCGGACTGCGAGGAAGCCGCAGGTGCCACCCGCATCAAGCGGCTGCGCGACACGCTGGGCAACCAGATGGTCAGCGAACTGCTGGTGAAGAACATCGCCAAGCGCGGCTATGTGCTGAGCGTCGGGCCGGATGTGATCCGCATGATGTGAGACCTGTCACCGGCAGGCCGCAATGTTCACAAAATGTTCACTTATGCGCAGCCCCCTCTGGAATTCCGGGGGGCCGACCCCACATAATGGCGAAATCTGACTACGTCAGCAGCATCACGCGGGGAGGGTTTCCGCCATGAACGTGCACGCGCATCCCAAACAGGACGGCTATGGCATCCTGATCGAGCCTTTGAATGGAACGGTCTCGGTGAAGAACGGCGATACGGTTCTGGCAAGCAGCACCCGCGCCAAGGTGATGTATGAAACCCGGCTTTCGCCCGCCATCTACTTCCCGATCGAGGATGTGCTGGCCGCTTACGGCGATCAGACAGAGCTGAAAACCTTCTGCCCTTTCAAAGGCACCGCCCGTTACCGCGATATCCGGCTGGGCGATGAAACCATGTCCAACGCGCTGTGGTCTTATGACAATGCCATGCACGAGGCCTCGGGCATCCGGGGCTATGTGGCTTTTTCGGCCGGGTCATATACCGAGATCGATCTCGGCGAAAACACGGTTGAGGCCCCGGATTACGGCAATATCTCCGGCCCGGTCATCGACTGGCTGCTGCGCGAGGCGGCGTTTCTGTCCTCGCCCGAGGAATTCACCCAGAAACTGTCCGAAAAGCTGGTGGAACAGGGGCTGTGCCTCACCCGGCTGGCGGTCATGGCCTGGTCGCTGCACCCGATGATTGCGGGCAAGAACTTCATCTGGCGCAGGGAAACCGGCGAGGTCACCACCCGCGCGCCATCTTATGAGATCCACGACCACCCGGCCTTCAAGAACAGCCCGCTGCGCCATGTCTCCAGCGGTCTCGGCGGTGTGCGCCACCGCTTGGGCGGTGAGGCACCGACCGATGCTTTCCCGATTCTTGAGGATCTGAAGAAGGAAGGCGCAACAGACTACGTCGCCATGCCGCTGCGCTTCACCGACGGGCGGATGAACGTGCTGACCCTGACCAGCGATCACCCGGACGGGTTTTCCACTGCCAACCTCGGCCTGATCTTCGAGATGTCCTTTGTGATCGCCCGCTACTACGAGGTCTTCATGCAGCGTGAAAACGCGCAGGCCTTGCTGGAAACTTACGTGGGCAAACGCACCGGCGCGCGGGTTCTGGGCGGAGAGATCCGCCGCGGCGACGGCGATGAGATCGACGCCGCCATCATGTTTGCCGACCTGCGCGGCTCCACCCGCCTGGAGGAAGAACTTGGCCGCAAAGAGTATATCGCGCTTCTGAACCAGTTATTCGAGACCACCTCGACCATCATCGAAGACCACGGCGGCGAGGTGCTGAAATTCATCGGCGACGCGGTTCTGGCGGTCTTCCCGGCCGGCGACAACGCCGAGGAAGCCCGCAGCAAGGCGCTGGAATCGGCCCGCGCCATTGTCGCCCGTCTGGAAGAGATCGCACAGGAAGACGGCGGCCACCGCTGCGAGGTCTCCATCGGCATCGACTACGGCGGTGTCACCTACGGCAATGTCGGCTCGCAGGAGCGGCTGGATTTCACCGTGATCGGCCAGGCCGCAAATATCGCGGCACGCCTCGGCGACTACGGCAAATCCCGCGGCCATCCGATCGTGGTCAGCCAGGACATCCTGCACAACGGCGCGCCCGCGGTGCCGCTGGGGGCGGTCAGCCTGCACAATGTCTCGCGCCCTGTTGAGAGTTTCGCGATCACCGCTTGATTGCACTGATTTTAACGGCAATCTTGCATCCTGCCGGGCCGTGTCAGGAATTGGCGTTGGCACGCACCGAGGTGGCACGTCCGCAGTCCGCACCTGTCCGGCGTTTGGTCAATTCACTCCAGAAATGAGTTTATCGCCTTCCGCGCAAGCGGCAGGCACGCGTCCGCCCGCCCGTCAAACCGAAGGTTTGCCTCCGGCAAAGTG
>CAJXHQ010000627.1 GCA_913054485.1 uncultured Paracoccaceae bacterium | reverse complement strand
CATCCATGACCTTCTGCGCTTTGATGACGCCAGAGGGGCGGCCACCATTGGCGAAGATCCCGCCGATGTGGCTTTCAAAACTCAGGGCCAGCGCGATAACTTCCCGGCCCAATGTGACAGGTGAAGTGCCGCCAAAGGCTTCAATGCGCAAAACGTCACGGTATGACATGCGCATCTGACCGGGGTCGGTTGAAACCAGATAGAAGGGTTCTCCGTCCAGTTCGAAGTTCTGTTGGACCTTGCCTGGTTCAAGCCGGTGTAACTCATATGGTGTGCCATCGCCCGTGCGAATGACTTGTGCATGACCGGCACCATGCAAGAGGGCGTCTGTGGTCAGGCTTTCGCGCAACTCAGCAGCGCTTGTCCATTCGTTCGCCTCATCATGCACCAGCCGGTATGCTGGGTGAGCTGTCAGGGCACCCTTGCTTTCGCGGTCATAGAGTTTGACCGGCAGCGCACCGATGGTTTCGGAAATCAGAGACACGGCACAGGCAACTGCAGGAACTCGCATGGCGTTGCCGGGACCGATGGAAAGGCCGGTTGTGGTCGGGATAGCGCCAAACAGGGTCAGCGCGTCAGGGTCGGTCAAGGTTAGCGCTTTTTCTTCAACGCTGAATCCAAGTGCATATTTTAGCTTCTTAAAGGCCATGTGGTCCGCTGTGAAGTTTCTGTGTGGCAAAAATACCACACTTCAGCTCACTGCGGAAGATCAATAATGCTATACATTTTGCTATACAAAATGAGATACACCACACCAATTAAAATGTTTATTTACAGCTGGATGCGGTGCTCTTGAATAATAAGTGTCGGACTGTCTCTCCGCCACTGTCCCCCGCAAGCACGCCATTCTCTGGCAGGCGATGCGGAGGAAAGTTCCGCGCTTCCCCTAATCCCCGCCGTCCATTGAATATTCGCTGGCTGTTGAACAATTGCACGGTCTGCTGATCAAATGACCGGTCTCGATTTCTGTCGCGCAGAGAAATCAGCTTAGGCCAGCGCGCCGCTGCCAGAAAACCCGCCCGGCCCGTTGCCGTCACTCCCAGAACAGATGCCGGGCATCTGGTTCCGGTGCGTTTCACTTCCCAGCTCCGCTTCGACCCGCCGCGTCGTAAGGTGCTTCTTGCATTGTCCGTTTATTCCACCGTTTCAATCTCAGGAAAGCGATCGGCCAGAAAGTCCGCCAAAGCCCTGACCCGGCGCGGCAGGAATGCTGCTTCCGGGCGCAGAATGAAAATACCGCCGCCTGCCCCTATTTCGGCATGATCCGCCAGCACCGGCACCAGCCGTTCCTTTTGCAAGTCATCCGAGACAAGAAACTCCGGCAGCCAGGCAACACCGTGACCGGCGCAGCATGCCGCATGGAGCGCCTCAAGGCTGTTGCAGGAAAACCCGGAGCCCAGCCGCGCCATGCCGCCCCGGGCCCGGCCGAAACCCCAGTCGGAAAGCTGTTTCTCCCGGCTCAGGCGAAGACATCTGTGCGTGCCGAGCTGCGCCGGGTCCTGGGGCACTCCATACTGTTGGAGATAGGCAGGTGCCGCACAGAGCACACGCCGGTTGCTGTTCAGTTTGCGGGCGACAAGGGAAGAGTCGGGCAGGACCCCGCTGCGGACCGCGAGATCAAAGCCGCTCCCGGCCAGGTCGATGATCTGGTCCGTCAGTAACAGCTCTATTTCGACCTCCGGGTGGCACTGCATGAACCTGACCACCAGCGGGACGACATGCAACCGGCCAAGAGCCGCAGAGCTTGTCATCCGGATCGTGCCGCGCAGCCCCCCGGCATCATCAGCGATCTCTTCTTCCAAGGCTTGCAGCCGGGCCAGAAGATCCCGTGCCTCGGCCGCATACCGCTGCCCGGCTTCCGTCAACGCCATCCGCCGGGTGGAACGGACAAGAAGCGGCACTTTCAGCCTCTGCTCCAGCTGATGCACCCGCTTGCCCACTGCAGATGGAGTGTATCCCAACACTCTGGCCGCGGCTGAAAAACTGCCGTGATCCACAACAACCAGAAGGACTTCCAACTCTGTCTTATGCGTCATCTATTCCCAAAACTATCAGATGCTGATCCAGAACAGCGGATTATCGCGCGGGCTTATCGGCAGTATCTCAGATGGAGATTTAAAAACCAAGGAGAACCGGTTTGCACAGGGCATCGGAAACATCGCTCTTCACGCCGCTCACTCTGCCGAACGGGCAGGTGTTGAAGAACCGGATCATCAAATCGGCCATGTCGGATTCGCTGGCGGATGGCCGGGGCAACCCAACCCCCGAACAGATCCGTCTCTATGAACGCTGGGCGCACGGCGGGCTGGCGGCCTCGATTGTTGGAGAGGTGCAGGGGGATCACCGCTACCCCGAGAA
>CAJXHQ010000626.1 GCA_913054485.1 uncultured Paracoccaceae bacterium | reverse complement strand
CGCCCTATGCTGCGCTCCACTGGCTGGCGGGCAGCGGCGCAGAGATCCGCCGGAAGGCCTCGCGCACCAGAACGGCGAGCTGCTCCAGCGGCTCGCCCCCGGCGGCACTGCCGCAATAGAGGTTGATGCGCTGTGCAGGCAGTTCAGGCAGGCTGCCGCCATGGGAGATGGTCTCAAGATGCGGCGGCTCGGTGCCCTCGATCATCACGTTCACCGCCAGATCGGCGCTCACCGTGGCCTCGATCGACCGGTCGCTATCGGTGTCCAGCACCATATCCCAATCGATCCCCGCCCGGTCCAGCGCTGCCACCGCGCGCGGGCGGAAGACGCAATTCCGCCCGAAAGCCACTTTCAGCGGCCGCGACCGCCAAGCCGCCCCGCCCTGTGCCCCGGTCCAGCACAAGGGGCGCACCGCCAGGGTCTCGCTCGCTTCCGTCTCCGTGCTTTCGGTGGTCAGGATCAGATCGCATTCCCCGCGCGAAAACTGCGCCTTCAGCGCCGTGGTGTTGGAGGAGATCAGCTGCACCTTCATCCGCGGGTAAGCCGCCGAGAAACGCTGCAGCACCTGCGGCACCGCCGGATAGAGGATATCATGCGGCACCCCCAGCACCAGCTCGCCCTCATAGGCCTGATCGGTCAGCCGCCCGATCACCTCGTCGTTCAGCGCCACCATGCAGCGCGCATAGGCCAGCAGCTGCTCGCCCGAGGCGGTGAGCGCAATCGTGCGCCCTGACCGGTCCAGAAGCGCCAGCCCCAGAAGCTCCTCCAGCCGCTTCAGCTGCATCGAGACCGCCGACTGCGTCAGATGCAGGAAACCCGCTGCCCGCGTGACGCCGCCATGATCGGCCACCGCCACAAAGGAGCGGAGCGTGGTGATATCCAGATTGCGCATGCCATCCTCCCGTCAATTCACAAACCGTGATGCATCACATCAAAAACATTCGTTTTCAAAATAGATCACATCCCGTCATACACATCAACAGAATTGATGCGATGGCGCAATGTCATCACGATAACTGGAAAGGACAAGAGCAATGACCCATGCAGAGCTGACCCATGTACCCGCTTGTGCCGCCCCGCGCCGCAAAATCGGCCTGCTTCGCAGCCTCTCCCTGCGCCTGGCCGCGCGTCGCCAGCGCCGCGCCCTCGCCGAACTGGACGCCGAACGTCTCGCCGATATCGGCCTGTCGCGCGACGCGGCCCTGAAAGAAGCCAGCCGCAGTTTCTGGGACGCTCCGGAAAGCTGGACGTCGTAACCCGCACCAGCCGTCCGGCCCGGCGCACCCGGCACCGCGTCTGCACCTTCAAAACGGCGGGCTGACAACAGCCCGCCGCGACCCCGGCCGCAGGCGCCGGCCTGCCGATCTGGCGGCCCTGGCGCGGATGCGCGTCTTTTTTACTGTTTTTCCGTGTCCTTGGCGGCGCAAAAGACTTGAAGTGCGGCCCCGCGCAACCGATATTTGCCGGGAACGCTGCCGGGCCTGCCCCGTGCGGCGCTGGGAGAATTTACGGAGACCACGTTAAAATGGCACAATTCGATACCATCCGGTCCGCAGGCGCAATCAGCTCTGCCGAGATCGATGCGGGCCTGCGCGCCCATATGAACAAAGTCTACGGCACCATGTCCGCAGGCCTCTTCATCACCTTCCTCGCGGCCTGGGCGATTTCCGGCCTGGCAGTGGCCGACGGCCAGCTGACCCAGCTGGGCATTGCGCTTTATACCTCCCCCCTCAAGTGGGTGGTCATGCTGGCCCCGCTGGCCTTTGTCTTCGGCATCGGCGCCGCCGCCAACCGCATGTCCGCAAGCGGCGTGCAACTGCTGTTCTACACGTTTGCCGCCGTCATGGGCGTGTCGCTCAGCTCGATCTTCCTGGTCTACACCGGCCAGTCGATCATCCAGGTCTTCCTGGTGACCTCGATCGCCTTCGCAGGCCTGTCGCTGGTGGGCTACACCACCAAGAAAGACCTGTCGGCCATGGGCCGCTTCCTGATCATGGGCCTGATCGGCCTGATCGTGGCATCCATCGTCAACATGTTCATGCAGTCCGGCGCCATGGCCTTTGCGATCTCCGTCATCGGCGTGCTGATCTTTGCGGGCCTCACCGCCTGGGACACCCAGAACGCCAAGAACACCTACCTGCAGCACGCCCATTCCGGCGATCAGGAATGGCTGGCAAAGTCGGCAATCATGAGCGCCCTCAGCCTGTACCTGAACTTCATCAACATGTTCATCATGCTGCTCCAGCTTCTCGGTAACCGCGAATAACGCGCATCACATACCAAGACAGCGAGGGGCGGATCCGCAAGGACCCGCCCCTCTTCTTTTATTGCCTAACAAGTCCAACAGGTTCATGAGATGAAAAT
>CAJXHQ010000625.1 GCA_913054485.1 uncultured Paracoccaceae bacterium | reverse complement strand
GATAGGCCAGGGCCAGCGGGGTGAGGATCAGCACCTCCAGCATGAAACCCTGGTTGGGGCCGACCGGCAGGCTCTTCTTGAAATAGGCATAGAAACCCCAGGTCAGCATCATGCCAAGCGCGGGCCAGGGCAGCGATCCGTTTTCCATTGTCAGCACCACAACGGCCAGGGCGGCCAGGGCCACGGCCCCCATCTGCGCCCGGTTCAGCCGCTCCCCCAGCAGAAGCGCGCCGAGGAAGATGCTGAAAAGCGGATTGATGTAATAGCCAAGCGCTGCATCCAGCGCCCGGCCCGCGCCGATGGACCAGACGTAGATGCCCCAGTTGACAGAAATGAGCGCGGCGGTGACGCATCCCATCATCAGCGTGCGGGGGCTCTGCAGCGCGGCCTTCAGATCAGCGGTACGGCCGAGGAGGACCAGCACAAGCCCGGCCAGCGGCACGGACCAGATCACCCGGTGGGCAACAACTTCGGCGGGCGGGATATGCGCCACAGCCTTCATGTAGAAGGGCAGGAACCCCCACAGCACAAAGGCCGTGGCGGCAAAGGCCAGGCCTTGCGGCGTGTCCGTGTTCTCCGGGGTCTGTGCAGGGGCGGCCATGGCGGTCTCCAGACTATTCCGCGCCTTTATGGCAGGCAGCGGCGCAAAGAAAACCGCATATTCCGTGAAGCCTCCCTTCACGCAACGTTATGGGTCGTGGCAAGGCGTTTCGAAACGCCTTGTGAAAAGCGCCCGTGCTGGCGCTTCCAAGCGGCTTTGAAGCCGCTTGGACCAAGGCCTTTCGAAAGGCCTTGGCTACAGTCCGCAGGCGGATCAGGCTTTCACGCGCTCGGACTTCGGGTCATACATCGGCTTCAGCGAGGCTTCGGCCTTCACGCGGGTGCCCATTACGTCGATCTCGTACGAAGACGCCAGCACATCCGCCGCAGACTCGCCCTCGCAGGGCACATACCCCATACCGATGGCGCCGCCCAATGTGTGGCCGTAATTGCCCGAGGAGATGTAGCCGACGATCTCCCCGTCGCGGATCAGCGGCTCGTTATGGTAGAGCAGCGGCTCCGGATCGGTCAGTTTGAACTGAACCATCCGCATCTTCGGACCGGTCTCCTTGCGCTGCAGCACCGCATCGCGGCCGATGAAATCGGGCTTGTCCGTCTTCACCGCAAAGCCAAGACCTGCGTCGATCACATGGTCCTCGCAGGTGATGTCATGGCCGAAGTGGCGGAAGCCCTTCTCGATCCGGCAGCTGTCCATCATATGCATGCCGCAGAGCTTCAGACCCATGTCCTGCCCAGCCTCATGCAGGGTCTCAAACGCGTGGCCGGCCATGTCGGCCCCCACATAGATCTCCCAGCCCAGTTCGCCGACGTAAGTGACGCGGTGCACCCGTGCCAGCCACATGCCCAGCTCGATCTCCTGCGCGGTGCCGAAGGGGTTCACATCGTTGGAAAAATCATTGGGCGAGACTTTCTGCAGCAGCTCGCGCGAGCGGGGGCCCATGACGGCCAGAACGCCCTCACCCGCCGTCACATCGGTGATCACCACACGGCGCTCGCCGACATGGCGCATCATCCAGGTCTGATCGGCCAGCCGGGTGATCGCCGGGGTGACCACCAGATAGGCGGTTTCCGTCAGGCGGGTCACGGTCACATCCGCCTCGATGCCGCCGCGGCTGTTGAGGAACTGGGTATAGACGATCTTGCCCGCCGGCACCGAGAGATTGGCGCCGCAGATATGGTTCAGGAAGGCCTCCGCATCCGGGCCTTCAACGCGGATCTTGCCGAAGGATGACATGTCGTACATGCCCACATTTTCGCGCACCGCGCGGTGTTCGGCCGCCGAGTTTTCGAACCAGTTTTGGCGCTTCCAGCTATAGTGGTATTCGCGCTCCTGGCCTTCATTTGCAAACCAATTGGCACGCTCCCAGCCGCCGAGTTCGCCCATCACCGCGCCCTGTTCCTTCAGGTGGTGATGGAAAGGGGTGCGGCGCACGCCGCGCGCGGTGGCCTTCTGACGGTAGGGGAAGTGATCCGCATAAAGCAGGCCCAGCGTTTCCTTGGAGCGCTCGAACAGGTAGTGCTTGTTGCCCTGAAAGGGCTGCATCCGGGTGATATCCACATCGCCCAGATCAAAGGGTTTCTCGCCGTCTTCCATCCACTGCGCCAGCGCCATGCCGGCACCGCCTGCGGATTGGATGCCGATGGAGTTAAAGCCCGCCGCGACCCAGACATTGTCCATCTCAGGTGCCAGGCCAAGGTGATAGGCATCATCCGGCGTGAAGCTCTCCGGCCCGTTGAAGAAGGTGTGGATGCCCGCCTCGGCCAGCATCGGCATGCGGTTGCAGGCGTTTTCCAGAATAGGTTCGA